>JBCCFC010000428.1:0-9849 GCA_039029935.1 Chloroflexota bacterium | reverse complement strand
GTGCCGTCTGCCCCTGTAACCCTGGAATTACCCAATACGCAGGGGGTGCCTCGGTCCACTCTGGCATACTCAACCCACTAGGGTCATAGACAATTTTGCCTGCCCGCAACGTCATCTCACAAGTCAGCTTTTTGTCACCCGTCAGCTTGGCACGACCACAGTCGATATAGCTAAACTGGCCGCTGAACTGGTTCAACACCGCCACATCCGCCTCCGCACCGACAGAGAGATGCCCCAGCTCTGGGTGGCCGATTTCGTTGGCTGGGTTGATGGTAGAAAGCTTGATGACATCATAGAGCGACATACCACAGTTGAGGATTTTGCTCATGGTCGTAATCATATCTACGACAGCCCAATGAACATTGCCCGTGTGCAAATCTGTGCTGATGGAGTCGGGCGGAAAACCATTCTGGATGGCACGGTAGCCATTGCGGAACCAGAAACTGCCTGCACCATGCCCAACATCAAAGATGACGCCCCGTTGACGTGCCTCGTGCATCCAAGGCGTAGGTATTCCATTCTCATCGACCACCGGAAATTGTTGTGCGTAGACATGCGTGTGGATATCACCCGGACGAGCCTTTTCCAAGATGAGTTCCTGATAGCTACGTTCAGGTGGGCGCGGCCAAAAGTCATACATCACAGGCTTGTGACACAACTCCGCCGCCTGAATCGCCAAATCGACCGCCGCCCAAGGTGGATGTTCATCATCCCAAGGAAGCTGGGTCCAATAGTGTGCTGTCTTGACGCCCACACAAAGGTCAGGATACATCAACACGGTGGCAGCACAGTGTTCGGGGTCCATCGTGTTGACATCCTGCTCAAAGTCGCCCAACATGCCCAAATCGACAATATTGATGTAGGCAAAGATACGTGTCTTGGCGCGGTCGATGACGGTGCGTTTGAAGTGCAAAAAATGTTTGGCTCCCGCCGTCCCCGTATCCACCATCGTGGTCACACCAGAGCGAAACGAGTGCGAATCGGCCATGATGCTCAACCCCTCCGGCTCACGTGTGTGATGGACGTGGACATGGATGTCGATTAGCCCCGGCGTGACATACAGTCCAGCCACATCGACCACTTGGCTTGCCGATACCGGATTGATATCAGGTTTCACAGCCGCAATGCGGTCGCCCGTAATCGCCACATCCATCTTGCCGTCGATGCTGTTTTTGGGGTCGATGACATGGCCGTTTTTGAGTAGAATGTCATATGTATGTTGGTTATCCATGCGTGTGTTTCCCTTTGAATGTTGCTGAAATGACAGCACTGAATAGAGGCATTGTACTATATGGAAGAGTTATGGGGAAAACAGACAAAACTTCTCGTGTTTAACTTCCGGAATTGCTTCATTGAAGACGCATCGACTATCTCGATTTTACACCAGCGGAATTAGCGAGGCGTTTGCAGTGGTAAAGCAATTCGCTGAAAACAAAAGAAAGGGGCTATGTGTGTCACTATCACATAGCCCCTTTCTTGTTTGTTGTCGAGTTATATCGTCAAGTCGAGTTGACATAATTCTTCGCTTGAGGATGCAATAAGAATTTAGATTGAGTGCTTATCTGCCTTGCTCTGCCAAACGGTCATCTAAAGCAGTTCGAAACACCGTAAATGCATTTTGCGTCAAACAAATGCTGGTCAGATTTCTCAAGACATCTGGCGATTCGATCTTCTCCAATTCTTTTTCCAGAGCAACCAGTACTTCTTCTGTTAACTGATAAACGTGATTAATCACCTCGATTAATGTATCTCTTGAGTCGATAACCCGTTTTTTTTGTTCTTGTTCGACACCCTTGCCATAGCCAAAACGCTCAATATCCATCATGTAAGTCATTTTGTGTTCCTCCTCTAGCTTATCCCATTCATACGAAAATGCTTCTTTCATCGTCGGTGGCAGCGTCATCATCCAATCGATAAAACGCAACAGTCGAACAATGTCAGGCCGATTATAGCCTCGCTTGTAGAGTCGGCGAAACATCCACAGTTTCCAGCGAAATCGTTCTTCGTAATTTTTCATCGAGTATTCACTGAAATCAATATTGAAATTTAATCATAATGTGTTATACTAACGGCTAATCCGTTATAAAGTTATCTTAACGCGCAATTGATTATAAGCAGGAGGTGTATTTTGACTGTAGATGTACAAAAATATCGCATTAATGCCACGCTCACTGAACAGGCTTATCAAATCTTAACACGCAATGCTACATCACGTTCAATTGGGAAATTTCTCTCAGATTTGCTGGTGCAGTTTGGTGAAAAGCCCACCGTTCATCAGCGGTTGACACTGTTGGAGACAAAAATGGCACGCTTTGAGGAACTGATTGAGCCAAGTGTACGCGCAACTGATGAGCATTGGGCGGTTGCGGAGCAACGCTCACAGGACATGGATGATGGTGATTATGTCACAGAAGAAGAGTTCACACAATTGTTAAGTGAAAAAGGATTGGTGTCATAATCTTATGGGTGAAATTCTCTGGACATTACACTACCACTCAACAGTAACCACCTATTTGATCTCACTGGGTGAATCCGGTACTCGTTTGCGACGTTTTATAAAATTATTACAGTTTGATCCGCAGCTAAATGGGTGGGCCATTCAAAAGCCAAATACCAATCGCTATGAAATTTGTGTTGAAGGACATGTCGTTTTGTACGAGATCAGAGACGCTCGGAAAGAAATTCGGATTTTGTTGGTCGATCCTTATTAATCGCTCCTAAACCGCACTCCGCAACTCAAGCTCCGTCGCAAAGTGACAACTCGCAAAATGCCCTTGCCGGATCTGTTTCAATTCCGGCTCTTCGCGTTGACAGCGTTCCTGGGCATAGGCGCAACGGGGATGGAAGTAGCAGCCGCTGGGTGGGTTGGCTGGATTGGGGACATCGCCTTCGAGGAGGATACGATCTTTCTTGCCACGTGGGTCGGGTTTGGGAATGGCAGAGAGCAGGGCTTCGGTGTAGGGGTGGGCAGGGTTGGCAAAGAGTTCTTTGGTTTCGGCAATCTCTACAATTTTACCCACATACATCACGGCAACGTGGTCGCAGATATGTTTGATGACGCTCATATTGTGGGCAATAAAGAGGTAGGTGAGGTTGAGTTCTGACTGCAAATCTTCCATCAAGTTGAGGACCTGCGCCTGCACAGAGACATCCAAGGCCGAGACGGGTTCATCGGCCACGATAAATTCCGGGTTTAAGGCCAGGGCACGCGCCAAGCCAATGCGCTGACGTTGCCCACCACTAAAGGCATGGGGATAGCGATTCATGTACTCTGGACTAAGCCCTACCGCTGTCAGTAGCTCGGCCACCCGTTCCTCTAAGGCTTTGCCCGATACCACTTTGTTGATGAGCAGTGGTTCTCCCACAATCTGCTTGAGGGTTAAACGCGGGTTGAGTGAGGCATAGGGGTCTTGGAACATGATCTGCATATCACGGCGGAAAACACGCATCTCCTGTGAGCTAAGGCTGTGAATGGGAATCGACCCCGCTTCTCGGCTGTGATAGACAATCTCACCATCGGTTGGGTCCAGCAAACGCATGAGGCAACGCCCTGTGGTACTCTTGCCACAACCGCTCTCGCCCACTAAGCCAAAGGTGTCGCCCTTTTTAATCGCAAAGGACACACCATCTACCGCTTTGACATGCCCCACCACTTGGCGAAAGAAGCCCTTGCGGATGGGAAAATGCATTTTTAAGTTGGTGACTTCCAACAATGTTGTGCGGGTATCCAGTCCTTTCTGGCTATTGAGTTCCGTCATTTCACTCATTTCGCTTGTTGATCTCCTTTAGTGGTTTTGGCATTGGTCATCACTTCGCCCAGAAACTGAGTTTTTTCAATAGTATAGGAAAAGCTAGTCAGCACTTCAGCACTTCAGCGCACTGACAAGCTAACTGGCTGACAAGCTGACTCGCTGGCAAGCTGACAAGCTGACTCGCTTTTTTAAATTATGCAGCTTTTGCGGCTTTATCATACAAGAGGCAGCGCACATCCTGTTTATCAGAGAGTGCCATCATCGACGGGACAACTTTGTTACAGACACTGGGCATAAACTCTGGGCAACGGGGGTGAAATGCGCAGCCAGTGGGCACAACCGATGGATCGGGGACACGTCCTTGGATGACGGCGAGTCGCTGGTCCGTCTTGTCATCCAAACGGGGAATAGATTGCAACAAGGCTCGTGTGTAGGGATGTTTGGGGTCATAAAACGTCGTGTCAACATCCGTGCGCTCCACCACTTTGCCCAGATACATGACCGCAACCTCATCGCATGTCTCGGCCACAACGCCCAAATCATGGGTAATAAAGATGATGCTCATGCCCGTCTCGGCCTGTAACTCCTGCATCAAATCAAGAATCTGTGCTTGTGTGGTCACATCCAGCGCCGTCGTCGGTTCATCCGCAATCAGCAGTGCAGGGTTACAACTCAGCCCAATCGCAATCATCACGCGCTGTCGTTGCCCTCCACTGAGTTGATGCGGATAGGCGTTAAACATACGCTCTGGCTCTGGCAGACGAACTTTCTCTAGGGCAATGATGGCATGTTCGCGCGCTTCCTGCTTGGTTACATTCTGATGCAAGGTGATGGCTTCAAGTAGGTGACTGCCAATGGTGTAGACGGGATCAAGCGAGGTCATCGGTTCCTGAAAGATCATGGCGATTTCATTGCCGCGAATCGAGCGCATGGCACGTCCACGTGGATGTTGACTGGCAATATCAATCTCGTTGATCTGGGTGTTGGTGCGCTGGTAATAGGTCACTTTGCCACGCATGATACGGCCAGGGTTTGGGACCATATTCATGATGCACTGAGCCGTGACGCTTTTGCCACAACCGCTCTCACCCACAATGCCCAAGGTCTGGCCGCGCTTGACGGTGAAATCAACACCAGCGAGGGCGCGGATTTCGCCACTCTCGGTAAAGAAAGACGTGTGCAGGTCTTCCACCCGCAAAATAATGTCGTTATCTACAGCCATAGGTTTTCATATGTCCAATTATTGGAAATTAAATTGTAATTGTCATGTAGGGGCGTACCCTTGCATTCGCCCGTGCGTACGAAAAAGGGCGACCGCAAGGGTACGCCCCTACATGACCTTGACCACTACAGAAAGTTAAATTGCAAATGGGTCAGCGGCATCACGAATGCCATCGCCCACAAAGTTAAAGCTGAGGACCGCCAAGATGACAAAGACACCTGGCAACATTAGCCAAGGGAATTTGACAATCGTGGCAACCGTCTGCGCATCTTGCAACAATGTGCCCCAACTGACCGCTGGTGGCAGGATGCCCAACCCCAGAAAACTGAGTGCGGTCTCCGCCAAAATCATCCCTGGAATCGCCAACGTTGCAATCACGATGATATGGCTAAAGGCATTGGGCAACATATGGAGCAGAATGATGCGTGTGTGCGATGCACCTGCGGCTTTGGCTGCCGATGCAAAATCCATCTCACGGTACGCCAACACTTTGGCGCGCACCTGTCGTGCCAATCCGGTCCAGCCAATGAGCGACAGGATGATCGAAATAAAGAAGAAGCGCGTCGTCATTGGCATCTCCGGGGGCAGTGCTGCCGAAAATGCGGCCCACAGTGCAATGCTGGGAAAGGACATCAGCACTTCAATTACGCGCTGCATCACCATATCGACCACGCCGCCAAAATAGCCTGATACTGTCCCCAAAACCGAGCCGAAAATGATGGTCAAGGCGACACCGACAAGACCAATGGTCATGGAAATGCGACCGCCATAGATGATACGAGACACCATGTCGCGCCCACTGCGGTCTGTCCCAAGCAGATAGAGCGTGCCTGGCTCATCGACCCCGATAAAGTGGCGGTTTGTGGTGAAGAGGCCAAAGAATTCATATTCACGCCCTTCGACAAAAAATTGGATGGGATACTTTTCTTCGAGGTTATCTTCGTGGACATAGATAAAATTCTCGGTGTCCAAAACTGTTGTCGTGCCATAGACAAATGGACGCAGGCTAAAGTTGCCCTCGGAATCGACAAAGCGCAGCAGTTGGGGTGGGCGGGTGACAAAGTCCTCGTTGGAGATGACATGCTCATAGGGCGCAAAAAAGTCGGCAAAAAGAACAAGTGTATAGATGAAAATCAGGACAATGGCGCCACCGACCGCCAGACGATTGCGCAGAAACCGCCGCCACATCAACCGTCCAATCGAAAGCTGACCAATATCACCCGATACATGGGCTGCTTCTGCATACTCAGCAGCTTCGGGTGAATCTTCTTCTAATAAGCCAGTGGCTCGAATTGCTTGTTGTGCCATTGAGTCAAACCTCAGCAGGTTGAAAAAGCTTTCAGCTAGTCAGCCGTCAGCCTGTCAGCTAATCAGCCTGTCAACGTTCAGCCAGAATCTGACCGAGCCTTTTGGCTGATTTTATACGTTCCTAATACTATAAAAATCTACTCATAGCGGATGCGTGGATCCACAATTGCCAAGAGAATGTCGGCTAGGAAATTGCCCAAGACCAACATGCCCGCCAAAAACATCAAAAATGTGCCCGCTAAAAACATATCTTGTTGGCGTAAGGCACTAAAGTAGAGTGGTCCCGTTGTGGGCAGACCGAGTACAATCGAAACGACCAGTGAACCAGAAATAATCGTCGGCAGGCTCATGCCCAACAGCATAATCAATGGATGTAAGGCATTGCGCACCGCATGTTTAATCACTACCGTCGATTCACGCAACCCCCGCGCCCGTGCTGCTTGCACGTACTGCATGTTGAGAATGTCCAATAAGTTGCCACGCATAATGCGCATGAGTCCCGCTGTACCGGATGTCCCTACGACTAAGACAGGCACCCAAATGTGTTGAAGAAAATCTACAAACCTGGCAAAGCTCCAAGGGGCATCGACAAATTCTTTAGAAAAAAGCCCCCCCACCGAGAATCCAAAGACCCGCTGCGCAATCACCATGAGGATCAATGCCAGCATAAAGTCTGGGATGGACAGCCCCGCCATGCCCATTGTCGTCGCCACGTTGTCGCCTAATTTATATTGATGGGTTGCGGAATAGATACCGATGGGGATGGCGACAATCCAGATAAAGATCAGTGTTGAGGTGGCAATGACTGCGGTGTATCCCAGTCGCACCCAAATCAAATCCTTGACCTCGCGGTTATATTGGAACGAACGACCAAAGTCCCCTGTGACAAATCCACTGACCCATTTCCAATATTGGACATAGACAGGTTGATCCAGCCCATAACGCCGCTTCAATGCCTCCAACTCGGCTTCGGCAGTACTTGTCCCCTGGGCTTCACGTTGCGCCACATAGACATCAATAAAACTTCCGGGGGGTAGATTGATAATAAAAAATCCTACACCCGAGATCAGAATCAGGGTTGTGATCATATAGATAAACCGTTTGACAAAATATGATAACATACGCTTGCTCTTGGCTGTCCGTTACATATCGTAGGGGCATAAGGTGATGCGGTGCAAATGACCACATCACCTTATGCCCCTACCCGTTAATTACTGTGGAATGATCCTATTCTAGCCCTTACTCTTTGTAGTAGAACTGTTCTGGATAGAGCGCACCAAAGTAAGACATGATCCAAGGACCGATGAACCCACCCTGTCCAAGTTGATCTTTGGTGGGGACGTTGCCCACCTTATCCAACCAAGAAATGATGTACGGTGTATTGGCGACTGTACCGATGAAGAATGGTCCTTCTTCGATATGAATGCGTGCAATCTCTTGGCTCAAGCGTAGACGCTCGGCATCATCAGACTCGACACGAGCAGCGTTGTAGAGTTCCCACAACTGCCACGTTGGGTCGCCTTCTGCTGGCTCTTCACGTGGTGGTGTGCGGTCCAGTGGGTCCATGTCCAACTCTGTACCCTCTTTGTCTGTACCGATAACCTTGTACCACGCACCATAAAGTGGCGCCCAGCGGTTGTTGTCCACAGGGATAACCCAGTTGGGGAAGACCAAGAAGTTCGGTCCATCACCAATACCCCAACAGCCGTGAATGTCCCACTCCGAGTTGTCCTTCATCACCTGGAACGCCTCGTTTGGTGTGACGTTGATCTGCACCTGCAAGCCCAACGCTTCCCAGCCTTCTTTGATGATTTCCATGGCCTGCTCATTTTGTGTATTGGCAATACCGCCAGCACTACAATCAATGCGCAAGGTCAATTCGTCACCATTGGGCATGTCACGGACGCCATCACCGTCGGCATCAACCGCACCAGCCTCGTCTAACATG
This sequence comes from Chloroflexota bacterium, assembly GCA_039029935.1. Lineage (GTDB taxonomy): Bacteria > Chloroflexota > Anaerolineae > Caldilineales > Caldilineaceae. The sequence goes on along the minus strand of JBCCFC010000428.1, from coordinate 1,619 downwards.
CTCCCAGCCATATCCAAGTCAAACTCAATCGCCATGTCACGCCATTGTTGATAGAGTTCTTGACCAGCCGCATCTTGGAACTCGATGCCCTTGGGACTCATGGTTCCTGTGGTCAGTTCACCTGTACCAAAGTAGATGATCTTCTGGATTTTTTCACGATCAATGGAATGCGAGAGTGCGCGCCGGAAGTTCTTGTCCTGATAGAGCGCACGTTTGTCTGGGTCTTGGTGTGTCCAGTTAACAAAGATTGCTGGACCACTACCACCACCACTGTCCCACAGGCCGTTGACCAAGCCAACTTCTGTTTCGGCATCACGGAAGAGTGAGAGATCGCTCAATGGTGTACTCTGACACATGCGACCACAGAACTCTTGCTCACCAGCCAGTACACGCAAACGTGCAACTTCGGAATCCTCCACAAAGGTGACATCCAATGCATCAATGTATGGCAACTGGTTGCCAGCCGTGTCAACCGCATAGTAGTATGGATTGCGTTCGAGACGCATACGTGTGCCTGGTTCGTACTCGACAGGCATCCAAGGATTGAGGACAGGTGCGTCTGGATTGGCGCGCCAGTCCATCATCTCATAGTGATCCTCAAAGGTCTCGTAGTCATCGCTATAGTTTGGATTGAACTGTTGAAGGTAGTGGCTTGGCACAAAGAGGCGTTCACTGCCCGGCAACATGCCATTGGGCCACATCGCCAGACGATCCAAGAAGAGTGGTGATGACGCCGCAAACTTAATGTTGAGCGTGTAATCATCCACTGCCGTGACCTCGGCCAACTCACCACCAGAAATCAGGTAGTCAGGCGGGACATCGGTATGGTCTGGATTCAGCACCATCTCTTCCCACCAATACATGAAATCGGCCGTGGTGAAGTCATCGCCATCTGACCATCTGGTGCCTTCGCGGAAGTAGAGATTGTACTCTGTCTTGTCATCGTTGAAGTCCCATCCTTCGGCCAAACCCGGTCGCTTGTCGAGACCGTCCAGTACCCAATGCACAGGTGAGTATCCATATTGGAACATGGTCAAGTGGTTGCCGTTGGTGCTGGTGTCAAAGCGCGTCATCGTACCGCCATATTGACCAATCTCGCCATATGGCTCAATGATCAATGGATTGACAGGAATCCGCTCATCTAACGGTGGCAACTCACCCGCCAACACCATTTCGTGCAGCATGGGTGCTTCGTTCACCGCTTCACTATCCGCAGCAGCGTCATCCGTACTGGACTCTTCTGCACTGGATTCCTCTGCACTCGCTTCTTCCGCTGGTGCGGCTTCCTCGGCAGGTGCTGGTGCCCCGCCACAGGCTGCAAGCAACAACACAAGAATCGCTAGACTTGCAAAAATCACACTAGATTTGCGAAACATAGACGTTTCTCCTTGTTTCAGTTGTTGATATGTATGACAAACTAATGAATAGAATATTGCTTTTAATTTATGGTTGAGAAAATTGAGATACTGGATGATGGTATTATACTGAATAATTTTGAGACGGTCAAATGGGTTTAAAATGACGAACGGCATTGGTTAGCATGACATAGCGACATCGACCGGGCTTGACCTTGGAAATATAGCGTGACCATACAAGGAGAAAACCATTGAAAACCCATT
>JBCCFC010000427.1:0-9862 GCA_039029935.1 Chloroflexota bacterium | reverse complement strand
TTTTTTATTCATTTTAACACTCCTTTCCAATGCAAATTACCATTACCTTAAATTTCGCACATAATTCAAAAAAGTGCTATTTTATATACTTAGATTGTATTATGAAAATCCTAGTGTTGATTTAGGACAGATCATCATATTTTTGGTAGTACTCAGTTATCGAAATTATGATAAATTAGAAACCAGTCGTGACCAGAGGTGTCTAATCTATCATAATTTAGGTAACTAAGTAGTAGTTGAAATATTTTAAACTTTTTTAGGTTGTTTGAGGTTTAAAAGGGTAGGAGTATAAGTGTAGTAAAAGGTGCTGATGTTTTTTAACATAACCACACGACACCTATTATGGTATTTTGGGTAGCTGTCTCTGGAAACGCGATGTCAGGCCTGATAAGCATTACAAGAGAATAATTCTTTTTTTTATAATTTTTAATGTCTTGCAAATAGAATTTTATATTCTAAATTGTTACTAAACCTCGAACGATCCTTTCCTTTTTTATGAATAATCTGCTAAATACCGGGCTTTGAGTTTATACTGTAACCCAGTATCCATAAGATTGGTACTTGTTTGATTTTGAAAGTGTAAGATATTTTCCAAAATATGACACCTACGTGTTTTGCAGCGTTAGTCGTCATTCCTGCCATCCAGATTGCCGTTCTTTTGCCTCTTTTTCTGCTTTATGTTTCTGCTTAAGCCAATTGTGGTAATAATTATGACCGTATTGCAGCCAAAACAAGATGTCTTCGGATACATCCTTGCCATAACGTCTATTCTTCCAGAATCGTGCCAAATCTTCTGTCTCACCTAGCGTCTCGCTAGCTGCAGCTCCCCACATTCCTTGTGCAAAGTAATTAATATCAGAGCGTCCTGAACAATGTAAACCCTCAATACAAACCTGTTGATCAGAAGGGAATTGATCAACATTATTGAAGAAAGGTGTGTCATACACCATCCGATTTGCCCACACCCCCCTTACCTTACCTGGGGGAGTTGAGTGATTATATAAATCAGCAGCAACTTCATTTACTAATTGTTCAAACTCTGCTAGGGGAATCGGATTGTTTTTATCTCGGTCTTCAAAATCGATTATATAAAGGGCATTCCCGTCCTTTCCGGCTCTAAAACAATCGGCTAACCGTGGACACGCATTAGGTTCAACTACATAATATCTTCCCATTGGTAAACGTGGCAATAAGACTTGTGGTTGGGGTAAATCACTTATATTACTATAGTTCATAGATAAAAATACTTCAACATAGTGTCCAGTTGGGTCATTAAATTTTATTGGATTGCCATAAACATACATATACCGATTATAAGCAAACACATTACTCGCATCAGGCACAATCGAATCAGGCGAAACAAACAACCCCACCCCCGGGTCATAATACCGCGCCCGATAATACATCAACCCCGTACCATCCACCTTCTGCCCCGTATACGTAAAGTCCGTCGGCAAATCCCCACCACTGCGCACACCACCAAAGGCATAGTAGCGTTGCTCGCCACTCTCATCACCAACAGTGACGCTGGTGCTGCCCAAGTGGTCGCCATGCAAGTAGGTGAACTCGTCCCCGCGCTTCATGGCGATACGCTGGCCGTTGAAGGTGTAGTACTTGGTGACAACGGTTTTGTACTGGGGTTGGGCAGCGGCAGCGTTGACGGCTGAACTTGTATCCCCTTCAACCGACTCGCCCGCCATCACCACAGGCATATAGACCTGTACCTGACTGGATGGTGAACCAATATCTGCAATTTTTGCCTCTTTAGCGGTTATTTTACCCGCAGTATAATGTATCAGCGGCATAAAAACCGTTTCCGATATCACATCTGCGGCAATAATCGTTGAGGCATCGGGCAGCATGGGCGTGGCTGTGGATGGCACGACCACAGGTGGATAGGTTGGCATAGGTGTCAACACAGGTGTTGGTGTATATGTATTGGGAGCAGTTGTTGAGTCATTTGCGCTTTTGACTGCGGATGGAGGACACCACAAGAAAAGACACACAGGGGTTGGGTACCGAGTCGGGACTATTTTGGTCGGGAGACCTATTAGGATTACCTTGGTCGGGGTAGAGGTGGGTCTAGGCGTTGCGGTAGGACGTCTTGTAAAGGTCGCGGTCGGGCGCGGCGTTGCGGTAGGACGTCTTGTAAAGGTTGCAGTTGGGCGCGGCGTTGCGGTAGGACGTCTTGTAAAGGTTGCAGTTGGGCGCGGCGTTGCAGTAGGAGGACGCCGAGTAAAGGTTGCAGTTGGGCGCGGTGTTGCAGTAGGAGGACGCCGAGTAAAGGTCGCTGTTGGGCGCGGTGTTGCAGTAGGAGGACGCCGAGTGAAGGTGGATGTCGGGCGTGGTGTTTCAGTAGGAGGACGCCGAGTGAAGGTGGATGTCGGGCGCGGTGCTACTGTCGGTGGGCGTCGAGTAAAGGTGGATGTCGGGCGCGGTGTTGCTGTCGGTGGGCGCCGAGTAAAGGTGGATGTCGGGCGCGGTGTTGCTGTCGGCGGGCGTGGCGTAAAGGTAGATGTTGGGCGCGGTGTTGCAGTAGGAGGACGTGGTGTCGGCGTATTTGTTGCTGTGGGGAGAGGCGTCGGCGTATTGGTTACTGTGGGTGTCGGTGTGATGATATGAACTGCCATCTCATAGGCATCACTGACATAATAGGTTGTCCCCGCGCCATTGCTCTTTTGTACACGAATACCATTGGGGTCATAGCGATAGTGCTCACTGACTTCATCACTGACCACGCGCTCCAGGCGGTTTTCCGCATTCCACGCTAGGGTCAACGGATTATCTCCACCTAAACGAGAAACCATATTGCCGTTGGCATCATAGTCATAGGTCGCACCCTGTGCCTGTTGGACGGCGTGCGGATGTTGTGGATGATAGGTATAGACATTTCCTGTCTCGGCAAAGCGTTGGATATTGCCGGATGGTTGCCACGAGAAGGATTGCCCATAAGCCGAGGTCAAGCGATTCTGTGCATCATACCCAAAGTACTGTGTGGAACCGCCACTGAGCGGGTCTGTGATGCTATGAATATTGCCCTGTATATCGTAGGTATAGGATAAATTTAAATAGGTTGCACTATTGTGGGTCACAAGAATATTGTGCAAGAGACCACCATTGGTGGGCGTTGTCCAAGGGTAGTACTGATATGTCTGCATGACGGGGGTACTCTCGGACAACGCAGGCAACGACATCTCGACAAGCCGCCCCGCTTCATCATAGTCCACATTGTTGACCAGAACAGTCTGCTGGCTACCCACCTGCGAAACCAAAGTCTCCTGCAACCCAAGGCTGTTATAGGTGGTTGAAACCTGCTCCCCATCAGGATAGGTCGTTGTGGAGGGACGATTATAGCCATCATAGCCATAGGCTGTTGTAAACCGTTCATCACCGTTGGCCGTGATACTGGGCATGACCACCGTTTCATCCTGCAACAATCCCAGCGCAGTATAGGTCAGGTGCTTGGCATAACGACCATCACTATAGTGCACACTTGTCAACTGCCCTTGGCTGGCATGGTTCTGTGTATCATCATAGGCATAGTTGATGGTATAGCTGGCAGTATCCCCATAGGCAGGAAAACGCTGCTGATAGAGCCGCCCCAAACCGTCATAGCCCAAATCGGTTTTGACACCGCGCGCATCGGTCTGGCTGGTGAGATTGCCAAAATGGTCATAACTGTAGTACCACAGCCCCATATCGACATCACTCATGGCCTTTTTGCGCCCAAGCAGGTCATACTCGATATAGGTTGTGCCAGCACTGTCAGCATGGGTCACAGTTTCCAGATGTCCCATGATGTCATGGTTGAGCGTGACCGTCGCATCCTCGACCCAACGTGCGCCATGTCTGTCATAGATACGCACAAGGTGGAGATTGCCCAGCGCATCGGTTTCAGTCCACTTAATCACCTTGTTATCACGGATGACCGAGGTGGTAAACCCCGCATAGTGGAACTCGGTGGTCACACCATTGGGTGCGGTCTCGCGAATCGGGCGACTGAGGCTGTCATAGCGCGTGCTGCTATCGCCATGATCCCAGCCATAATCATTCACATCCGTCCATGCACTTTCCGTATCGGTTGTGCGGTCTCTGGCGACAGGAACCGACACACGTGTCTGCCGTCCCAGCCCATCATAGCCATAGTAGGTGTCAACCTCTGGATGGCGTTGCCCAGTGCCACAACCATCAATCTTGGTCTGCCATCCTTGCGCAGGTCGCTGCTCGGCCACCAACTGCCCCAAGCCATTATAATGTTTGCGCACAAAGTTGCCTTCGCAGCGTGGTGACTGTCGCTCCAGAACAACATAGGTTTTGCGATTGCCACTGCCAGATTGAAAATAGTCCGGCTCAATATAGTCATAGGTCGTAAAGATATTGGGATTGGCCTCGTTGGTCCGTCGGACAGGGCGTCCAAAACTGTCGGTGGTCTGAACTGTACAAAGCCCATTGCTGCCACAGTGCCGTGCCATGCTCCCCCAAACACCGCCACTGTCATGGATATAGCTGCCATTGACGCCATAGTATGCAGCCGACTCAAAATAGTTGCCATTGTTGACATTGGTCTGTTTGATGGGGAAGAGATGATAAAAGCCATCATAGTCAATCGAGATACCTTGTTGTGTACCACTATGCTCACCCAGTACAACGCTGGTCTGTACATTGCCATTGCCATCGTAGCTCATGTGGCTCACCAGCCAATCAGGGCTATGGTCGGGTGTATCGTGTCTAGCATCCATATCCGCGCGACATGTGTTGATGGCCTGTGCTATTTTGGCAACCAAGCCGCTCTGTGGTTCATGATAATATTGGTTGCTGGTCGAACCATAGATGGTGCGTGTATCGCTGTGGCATTGGTGACTGCCATCCAGCACCACGACACGGGCAGGCAGGTGTAGAATGTTCTTGGCCGTATTGGGATAATACGTGGTGTGTGTTGTCCGCAGCAGTGTATTGTCATGCCACGCTTCTGACCGAATCAGATTGCCATAATTCACATCACCACTGGCATCGGCAGTAAAAGGCGTAATCATGGGGTCATAGACATTGACCGTCTTTTGCGTAATGGTGGAGACGAGGCTCCCCGATTCATTATAGTCTGTGCTGACCGTTGTTTCACCCAACGAACGTAGCTGAATCCATTTGCGGCGATTTGAATGAATGTTACCACTGATATTTTCCCATGTCGTATCGGTTTCAACCCATTCTGGTCCACGGTGATCTGCTTGGCATTCACCCTTCCAGCGACCATCATATTCCTCATTGGTCTTACAATAATAGGCTTTGAGGTCATAGGTTGTGTGGGCGCGCGTTCGCCCCTGTGAATCAAACAGCGTGTAGGACTGTCGTTGCCCCGAACGAGGATCATGACCCAACGAGGTTGTCTCACCTTCACCGTGATGCCAATAGACTTCACGGTCGCGATAGACCAAGGTGCTGCCATCACGATACGATGCCTCTGTCGAGTCAAACCCATGAAAGACGCCTGCCCCCATCGTGGCGTTATAATCACTATCCGCTGCATGGGTGGTTGGATACGCATAGTCCACCCTGTTTGTCTGCCCCATACCATTTGAGGTGACCGTGTTGAGGACAGCGTGACGTACACAGGTTTCGTTGATTGCCTCCAGTTGCTCAACAACGCCCGAAGGACAGATGGGTCGATAGGCTTGATAGGTAAAGGTCACGTTGCCACCCCAACCATTGTCTGCCGTATGCAGCCGGACATCATTCAATGAGGGGGTGAGATAGGTAAAGGTATGGGTTTGGAGGGCTTCGGTTGCCCATGTGTTTGTCTGTGGATTCAACGTTTCTTGACCGCGCTGGGTCACACCCGTCAGCAAAAGCCGCTTGTCTCCATGTGCATATTGATGCGTCAGCGCATATTGCCGCACGATGTGCCAGTCATTTCTGGCCTGTGACCACACTTCGACATCGGCTGAATGCAAGCGATTGTCCTTGGCATACCATGCCTGTTTCAAGTCAGGGGCGACACCCTCTAGCTCGGCATCTTCAACCTGCCAGTCATTGCGTGCCCCATAGGTAAAGAACACACGCATACACCAGCCATAGGCATTATTGGCATGACGACAGCCGTTTGTGGGATGCCAATAAATGGCTTTGGGATAGATGGCAGAGGTATAGGGGTCATCTTTGGTTTCATTGCTATCCTTTTTGGTGCGACGTATCTTGCCTTGCTCTTGGGCATAGTGATAGACCATCTCATTACCCTGCACATCGGTCACGCGCGCCAGATACCAACGGGCGATGTAGGTGTTGGCACTCTCGTCAAAGCGATCCACCAATGCTGAACCCAAGTCTTGGCTATATTTGCCCACATCGGGCAGCGCACCAAACTCATACAGGGTTCCATCGGCGGTTGTAATGCGCCACAGGTTGGTCACACCCGTTGCATCGGGGTCCTCAATCTTGGCAAATAGCTCTGGAGATGTGCGCCACTGTCCACCCATCTTTAACAATGTGGCCGATTGTCCATTGATGATGAGTTGACGCGACTGTTGATAGGGATTTTCGTCATTGGTTCCACCCGCAATATAGGAGATGCCACCCAGCGACCACCCCGACCCCACCGAACTATCCTGCACCACAAACTTGTCATAGCCAGGTTTATCCTCGTCGGGCTTGTCCTTGCCCGACTCCATGCGCAGATCATCCATGCCCACACTGGAATAGCTTAAACTAAGGCTGGGCGACAGACCCCCATGCCCTGCTGGCGTGTCAATGGGGATGTTGACCGTTGCTGCACCCGTTGAGCGATTTGTGCTAAAGAGTTCAACCGAGGGCAGCACATCACCGCTAAAGGTGACACCCTCTCCCAGATTCATCTCACTAAAGTGGGGAATCAACACACGCAATGTCTGTGCCGCCTCATCATATACCCCGCGCAACACGGTCCAAGGCTCATCATCCGTCTCGCGTATCCACACATTGAGCGCGGCTGGGTCCGCACCCATTGCGGCAAATGACCGTAAATCAATGGTGACGATGACCCCCTCTTCCAATGTCACCACGGTGAACGCCACTGGTTCGCTCTCTGGGTCAACGGCTTCCATGTTCCAGACCAAATAGCTAAGAATGCCATCCACCCATAACCCAGGTTCACCATTGGCAGCCGTACGCCCTTCCACAAAGCGACGGGCGGACAGCCCCTCTCGTGCATCATAGAGCGTTGTGTGTTGAATGATGGTGCCTGTTGGGGCGACACTGGCCTCAATCTCAAAGGTCACAGCGTTGTCATTGGCTTGCACCATCAAGTCGTTGCCATCCAGCCGCCACTCCTTCCGATTGGGTGTGTCCGCCCCTTCGCCTGGCAGCTCTGCTAGCGAAGCCAGCCCCCGATAGGTCTCATAGAACCAAGGTGTACTCGGTTCTGTATCGGTTGCTGCAAACGTCCCCTGAATGTCCGCCCACAGTTCAATCATCGTGGGTTGGGCCGCAAGTCCACTCTCAGAGACTTGGACAGGTAGGTGTGTTATAAACAGTTCCCCTTGGGTGATAGGCCATGTATAGGTCATTTGGCTGGTGTTGTTGACATTGACCAGATCGCTGGGCAAGGTAAACTTGATCTCCGGTGTTGACGCCAACGATATCGTAGGGCTGACATAGGCCGAAATCGTCAAAGTTACGGTGGTGCTGGGCGTAATGCGCCATGCACTTGTGTCAAGCGTCAGGTCAAGCCAGTCGCCTTGGTGAACATAAGGGGCTGGAGTGGGGGTTGGTGTTGTTGGATACGTCTGCGCCAGATCACAGTTCCCATCCGCCCATGTCAGGCGCGCAATCTCCTGCGAGTTCCAGCCACTGTATGTTTGGATGCGAATTGTCTCGGCCGGGTCAAACCCATTCACGGTCATGGAGAACGTGTCATGTTTGCCATTGACAAAGGTGCGTACCCAACTCCGATAGATCAGGCTTGGAAAGAAGCGCGGATGGCTTGTCTCTTGCCACCAAACTTGATAGTCACCCAATGCCCCCGTATAGAAATTTTTATGCGCTGGTGCGGCAAAGGTTTGAGTGCCCTTTTCAAAGGCGAGGTAGCGCATGGCCGTTGCCCCATGATTGGTGACACGATAGTGCAGTGTATGAGTTCCATCGTCATTGCCGAGATAGCCTAGACCCTCAAAGACATAATTGCCCGCTGTTGCCGAAATACAGGCATGGGTTGGCAATACCTCTGGTGTCGCAGTGGGTGTACTCGTCGGTGTTGGTGTTATAGATTGCACTGGGACGGGTGTCGCTGTATCGATAGGCGTCTGTTTACACGCACCATTCGCCCAGACAAAATCAACGATTCCTCTCGCACGCCTCCTTGACACGATATAGATGCGTGTTGTCTGTGTTGGGTCAAATTCCTGCAAAGTAATATTAAAAACATCGGTTGCACCGCGATTGAAATTTGGGACGCGATTGCGATAAATCATCCCCCGAAACCAACGCCGAGCGCGCCACCGTACCTTATAATTCCCCAAGTTTCCCCTGTAATGGCTTCGATCCATTGGTGTGCGTTGCCCCCAACCACTGGTGTCAAATAGAATTCGACGAACATTGCTGTCTCCGTTATTGGTAACTCGATAGGTAAGCGTATAAGACCCATCACCATTCTCCACATACTGTACCGCATCCACCACAAAATCACCCGAAGTGGCCGTCAGACAAGCATGCCTCTCCAAGGCAGAAGGGGTTGGTGTTGTTGTCAGTGTCGGTGTGGCTGTGGATGTCGGCGTCGCGGTGGATGTAGCTGTCTCTGTTGGTGTAGCTGTCTCTGTCGGCGTCGGTGTGATAGTCGGCGTCGGTGTGATAGTCGGCGTCGGTGTGATAGTCGGCGTCGGTGTGATAGTCGGCGTCGGTGTGATAGTCGGCGTCGGTGTGGTGGTGGGGGAATGAATTGGTACAGGCGTTACAGTCGGAGTTTGTGTAACAGTTGGTGTATTCGTTGGCGTAGCGGTATCAATCGGTGTAGCAGTATCAGTCGGCGTCGGTGTGGAGGTAAAGGTTGGTGTATGTGTCGGTGTGGCGGTGGTAGTGGGTGTTGGTGTAGATGCTGAGAGTTCACAGTTGGTGGCATCTTGCCATGTAAAGGTAATATCTTTTAGGCTACCTGTATTCATCCGTATCGTGGCTTGATCTGTGGAATTAAATCCACTAACCGTGATGACAAAAACATCACTTTGCCCATTGCTAAAACCAGAAAACTGGGGCGTGTACGAGATACTTCCTCTTCTCCATCCACTCCATCCTTCCCATTGCGCAATACTGTAACTACCTAGTTGTCCGGTGTAGGTACTTCCAATACTAGGCGAAATTCTGTTCCAAGAACCTGTGAATATTCGAATGAGACGAACGTTACTTGTACCATTATTCGTCGCTTGATAATAGAGTGTATGTGTGCCATCATCATTGTCAAGATATCCCAGCGCGCCAAAGACAAAATGGTCATTAGTCAATGTCAAACAGGCTTCCGATGGGATATCAGCGGTCGCGTTGAACATGGGAGCAAATTGGTTCGCCTGTGGCACTCGTTGTATTGGCGCGGGCAAGGCATTTGCGGGCAAGATGCGCGCAGACACAGACTGTGAGAAATTGATATGATTGGTTAAAAGCAAAAGAACACTGCCAATAAACAGACAGACGACAAAACGCACAAAAAACTTGGATTGCGTAAATGGATTGGGCTTGCGCATTGAAACCTCTGAGATTTCTGGTTGGTTGATTGTTCTGGTATGATTGATGCCAATTCATGACTATTTGATTCAATCCGTCTCATTATATCAAGATTCTGCCAGCCTGCATGACAAAATCGTCATAAAATTATTTCAAAATTATGGCATTTGTGATAATTATAATT
>JBCCFC010000426.1:0-9862 GCA_039029935.1 Chloroflexota bacterium | reverse complement strand
AGTTAGAAAAAGAAATGGATATTGATGTCCGCTCCATTGGCGTTAGCGAAAATGTGAAGTCTATGAATGTTAAAAAAGGGCTAATCATACATGATAAAAATGACCGTGTGATCCCTATTGAGCAAGCAATCAATGTCCAGAGAAACTGGGCAAATAGCGAATTGCTAGAAATCGAGGGAACTGGACATTTCAGAATACTAAGAACGGATTTTGTTCTTAAAAAAGCGATTGAATTTCTTGAAGATTAGCTGGTATTGCAACCAATTAGAGTATGTTTACACCATACGAAGTTTATACTGAAGAGACATTAAAAGACATTCACCTGCCAAGCAGCGAATTGGTGGGAAATGAATTTCACGATTGCACATTCCAAAAATGCCAATTTGTCGAAACAACATTTCGCCATTGCCAGTTTGTTAACTGCATTTTTGACGAGTGCGACTTTAGCATGGCGAAAATCCCAAATTGTGTCTTTGTTTCGGCGCAGTTTAAGCAGTCTGTGCTAATTGGGATTGACTGGACACAGGCAGCGTGGAGCGGTGTTGATCAGTCATTGCTTTCTGTTGATGAACCGCCCAAATTTGAGGCGTGTGTTCTCAATCATTCGACCTTTATTGGGCTTGACCTAACTGAATTACAATGTAAAGACTGTCAGGCGTTGGATGTCGATTTTCGAGAGGCCAACCTCAGCAAAGCCAATTTTGATGGGACTGACTTGACCCAGGCGATCTTCCAGAAAACCAATTTAAGCCACACCGACTTTAGCCGCGCACGCAACTACCACATACAGCCACAAAAAAATACCATCAAGAACGCTAAGTTTGCCATACCAGAGGCCATCGCCTTATTATATGGGCTGGATATTGTCATGGTTGAGGCATAATCGTAGGGAACAAACCATACGACGCCACCGTTATCTGCTTATAAATCATTCTATCTAATTTTTAACCAACGCATCCACAATCCACATCACATCGCGCTCACTTCGTAGCAAAATAAACTCGACAGGAGAAGTAATTTATGTCTCGAAAACAGAGCGTCTCAAGAAGAGCCTTTTTGCAACTATTGGGCGGCAGCGTCTCGACTGTGGCCTTGGCGAGTTGTATGCCTGCGATGCCACCCGCAATGCCCGATGATGGTGCAGATAATACTGGAGGAACGGGCAATGAACCGCCGATGATGGATGGCTCCACCATGCGCGAGGTGAACATGATGGGGCAAACCATTCCGGTACGTCGCAGTATTTCATCCTTAGAAGCGATGGGGGATGATGACCCCGACCAAATCTTGGCAACCTATGCACAGGCGGTACAGATGATGATGGACCTGCCCGAAGAGGACCCACGTAGCTGGTCACGCCAGATGCAAATCCACCTCGACCACTGTCCACATGGCAACTGGTTCTTCCTTCCTTGGCATGCGGCCTATCTCTATTACTTTGAGGAAATCTGTCGTGAACTAACAGGGAATGACGCCTTTGCTCTACCCTATTGGAATTGGTCAATTACACCACAGATTCCCGCAACCTTCTGGGGGGATGAGAGCAACCCGCTATTCAACAATACTCGTCGTGCGGGGCCAGAAGATACCGTGCCAGAAAGTTTTGTCAGTACAATGGTCATTGAAGATATTCTCAGTATCCCGACATTTGAGGAGTTTGCCAGTGGGCGCGCCACAGCACAACGTCAACGTAGCACCTCTGGCGAGTTGGAATCCACGCCGCATAACTTTGTTCATGGATGGGTTGGTGGCAACATGGGTACATTCATGTCACCACTCGATCCCATCTTCTGGATGCACCACAACATGATCGAATGCTGCTGGAATGATTGGATCGACCGTGGTAATGCCAACACGGTTGACCCCGTGTGGCTTGACTTTGAGTTTGTCGAAAATTTCGTAGACCGCCAAGGCAATCCCGTAACCATCGGTGTGCGTGACGTGCTGGAATTGCAGGTCAGTAGCTACACTTTTGACAGCGCAGTAAAGGGCAACCGGACGCGTATGCAGAACTTGGTGCGATTGCGCGCCGCCTTCCCAGAGATGACTGAACTGACCTTTGAGACCTTTGAGAAAGCCGAAAAACAGGGTGTCATGATGCTCAATGCCAATCAGTCTATTATAGAGACGGTTGACGTTGACGCCAATGTGCTCGGTGAGTTCCTCAACCAAAAGCGTGAGGACCGGTTGGTTCTCACACTAGGTAACTTGGAGCATCCTGTTGAGAATGACACCTTTGTTGAGGTCGCCATCAACACATCAGGTGAGCCACGCCAGATGGCGGTTGATGAAACAGAGTTTGTCAGCACCATCGCCTTCTTCAACGACCCCAGCCACGAGGGACACAACAACTCGACCTTTTCTGTAGACATCACAGACAACATTCGCAACCTCCATGCTGAAGGCAAGCTAACCGACTTGAATAGCATTGACATTCAGTTGACTGCGATTCCATTGGACAGTGGCAACAGCAAAACAAATATGCTGGCCGTTGATTCGCTTGAACTGGATTTCAAGGAGCAGACGCTTATACGTCACTCTTAGGTCACTTAATCGAATCTGGCCCCTCTAATTGTGGAGGTCACACCGTTCATTTGGAGATACTGAAGTGCTGAAGTGCTGAAAGCCTTTTTATGCGTTTGCCCTGCGTATACCTTATGTTTACACTACATGGAACAAAATTGTGTATAATTACGTTGTAAAGCTGTGATAGGATTATGTTCTTTCACGACATTGAAAAACCTATTTTACACATTTGGTAAACTTACGGAAAAGTAAAATGAGGTATACAAGATGAATAAACCATTGTCCAAAAATAATAAAATGATCTACGTTGTATTCTGGCTTATCTATTTGTGGCTATTTGCTGCCTGTACACCAACACCACCAGCAACATCAGAGACAATTATCTTGAGCAATGCCCAGCCAGAGCAACATGTTGTTCTTGAGGATGATTTTTTACAAGATAGCACAGTGCCCAAACGTCTGAGCATCCCTATCAACGAAATTGATAATGCGGCCAATATTCCCTTCTCGATTTTTGTCTATCTATCGGCTATGCCCGATGACACAACGAAAACGAGTGAGGAGTTGACGCCTGAGCGTTGGTTATTGGGAAACTTTAGCATCTACCCATCTGATCAGACAGGTGTCTATGTCTTTGGGGTGGAAGATGTCTTTGTGGATGTGCAACAAGTGATGCAAAGCGCAGAGCAGGAGCCGGATGAGTCCATGGCCTTGGTGCTTAATTTTGAGCTTGAGTTGATTGATATGGTGGATGGGGCCACACCATTGGCAGTGAAGATTGCGCCCGTTGAGTGGGAATAGAATAGAATCGACTATATAGACATTCTTTTTCTTCAAAGAGCAGCTTCTTTAGCAGGGAGGCTGCTCTTTTTTATTTGATATTTTAGAAACTTTAAATGCTCGAATTGCTTCATAAAGAATGATATATAAACCAAACTGGCATACAAATAATTTTGCACATCAGCTAAATCGTGCGTAAGCCTAAACGAGAAACTATTCAAGAGAAATAGAATAGTAGGTAAGAATATCATCAAGAGTAGGGGAATCAGGAGGTGGGTAAAAAGGAACGTGGGTAAGAAGAAGAAAGGCCGAAAGGTCAAAAATGCCATAAAAATTATCAATAAACACAATAACCTTATCACGATTCTGTAACCGAAGTTGCTGCCGCCCAAAGAGCCAACGCAACGCCATATATCGTAGCAGTTGCTCCAAGACACTCTCTTCACGATAGCTTTTATGCTCGAATAAAAAGTAAATTTCGACGGTATCCGGTGCATTCTTATCCCCTTCAGCCCCAAATACCTCTCGCAGCCGCACCTCAAAAATCAGGTCGTTCTCATAGTTTGCCAGATTCTTATCGATGTATGTATCTTTTGCA
This sequence comes from Chloroflexota bacterium, assembly GCA_039029935.1. Lineage (GTDB taxonomy): Bacteria > Chloroflexota > Anaerolineae > Caldilineales > Caldilineaceae. Next base: position 5,958 of record JBCCFC010000426.1, on the reverse strand, counting down.
TAGGTCAGCTCCTTCAATACGACAAGGGCAATAATCTCTGGTAGTAGGAAGCCTTGGAGAAATTCATGCACATGATCCAGACGCGAGAAAAGGTGTCTGAAATAGTGGTCATGTGGATTCTGAGCCTGATTTTTATCATCAGACAGCTCTTCTGTATCGGTTGATGGTTGTGTCTCTTGTTGATGCTGCTCTGTTTTTCTGGATTTTGATTTTGCCATTGATGTATACCTCTCTGTAATTGCAAACATATATTCGATAGGAGCATAGTATATAGCAAGGTAGCGTGTCAAAAAGTAGGATTAGAAATTGGCAAATACGATTCATATGCTGATTGAGGCTGGTGGAAGGAAAGTTGTAAAAGCCTGCGCTAGATATTCGTTACAATGTTGGTGACATTGCGTCACAGCCTATCAACTTCAGTTGGCAGAAGATGCGCCTGAGCTGACTCAGCTACGCGATGCCTATCTTGCGGCGTGGCGTTCCTATAGATCGGATGCTGACTTGCTTGACGCGTTTGAACTCGCCTATAAAATTGGGGCGGTTTGTCGTGCATTGACGTGGTATGCGATGGTGTCTACCTTGCCTGTGGGCAGTACAGAGTGGCATGAGTATGCTGACTCTGTACCAGGATGGCTTTTAGATTTTTTTTGGACTTGGCACAGTAGACAATTGGCGTATTGGGCTTGTACTTTATTGCGCACAAAACCAAGAGCTAGCTCGGACAGGGGACGCCAAGCTAGCTCCTTCACATGATTCACTTTGGAGACGGTGATTCGACTGAAATAAGATTCCATAAGAAGGATGTGAATCGTTGCGTAGCCATCCAGCCTATGCCTTGGTTTTAAGCGCAGACAAGCTGTCTAGGCAACAATAAGCGGTCTTATTTCTTTGAATTCACTGACATGAACCATGTGTATTCAGTCCAGATGATCTGTGATAGCGTTGACGTTGTGATGAGAAATCATCTGTGCTGCGGGAATGGTCAATAAATCTAGTTCTTCGGCCTTCACTCGACCCATGACAAACAATGCCTCATTTTCACGCGCTTTGCGTAAGAATTGATGCAATCGTGGGTCATGGCTCCAAGGCGTCACATGGGGGGTGTGACAAGGGAGGATGACACACGCCGCTTGGTCGGCAAACGCCATTGCCTGGTTAAGTGTCATGTCGGGGACGATGGTGACGCCATGCATACCCGCCACCTTTTCCCCTCGTAGACTCACACTTTTGACTTTGTGTCCAACAGAGCGTAATGCTGTGATCAATGAAATTGCCATCTGTTCATCAAAGTACCCGCCACAAAGAACAAAGTTGTAAGGATGGGTTTGTGACTTCTTTCCAGGCATAGAGCATATTCCTGACTGATTTTTGTATAAACTTGTTGGTGTGTGTTGATAGCATAGCATGAACCCGCTTGGGGCTGTTGCTCAAAATCCACTCAAAATTCGCTCAAAATCCACTCACTTTGTGTTAAAAGGGTTGCTCGGCATGGGTTTAGAACGTATTACCTTGTGATGAATTCCATAAATCTATGTGATTGGTTTATACTGAGGTAAGGAATTAGAAAACTCATACTACAACGGATTTGGGTGGGGAACGGATTTCTTGTGCGTGACGGCTAAAATCCACTCCCATCCTCAATCCGCTGTAGTATGACGTTCATAGTGGGCAAATACAATGGACCATAAGCAACTGCTACCAAAGGTGCGCAAGGCACTACAACAATGGCATCACCCAACGCCAGCCGAAAGCCCTATAAGTGACTTACTGCTCTTTCGGCAGCTTCAGCAAGAGACGGCGTGGGCGGACCAACGGACAGCCAACCAGATTTTGCTGGATGCGATTGAGCAACTCAAACAGGATGGACGTGGGATTGATGCGGAGTATCTGGAACTGCACTATCAAGAGGAAATAACTGTCATTCAGTTGGTGCATCGTTGGGATAAGCCCGAAGCGACGGTGCGTCGAAGAGGGACAGATGCCATCAAACGGCTGACCTCGGTTATCCTTGAACAGGAAAACCAGCACCTTGCTCAGTGGCGTGTGCGGCAGGAAGGGCGGCTGGAAGCACCGGACTATGTGGCGTTGGTTGGTGTGGAGGAGCATTGTGCAACACTGCTGGCAGAGTTGCATCCTTTAACGGATACGACTGTGGTCGGCATTGAGGGTATTGGTGGATTAGGCAAAACGGCCTTGGCACATGGGATTGTCACCAGAGTTATTGACGAGCATATCTATGATGACATTGGTTGGGTCAGTATCCGCCAGACACGGCTTACCCCGATGGGCATGATTCGGCCTGTTTCGTCTATCGGAACAGGAACGCTGTCAAGTTCAGGCGAGGGCACAACATCGTTCAATACGGACTATGTTGTACGCGCCCTCATCACACAGTTGATGCCGGACACCTTTGTCCCCACCGATATCCCACTTAATCAAGCTATCGAGATTCTGCGCAACCATCTCGCCACCCACCCGCACTTGATTGTGATTGACAACTTGGAGACTGCTGAGGATATCCATGATATCCTACCCACTGTGCAACTGTTGGCCGACCCCAGCAAATTTATCCTGACTTCGCGTGAGAGTCTTCAAGATGCCTACAATATCTATCACTTTAATATTCCAGAGTTAAGCGCAACCCACGCCTTGGCCTTGATTCGCCAAGAAGCCCGTGCGAGCAACCTCGCGATGCTGGCCGAAAGCCCCGAAGATGAGTTGATGCCGATTTATGATACGGTTGGCGGCAATCCATTGGCTCTGCGGTTGGTAGTGGGACTATCTCATAAAGATGTGCTGGCAGATATTCTGGATGATCTCAAAGGTGCGCGGACCCAATCGGTGGAAAATCTCTATACCTATATCTATTGGGAAGCATGGCGGCGGCTCAGTGCGCATGGGCAAGAGGTGTTGATGCGCATGTCATCGGCCAGTTCACGCGGTGTGGACATGGACTTTTTACAGGCTATGTGTGGCATGGAGAAAGACCCCTTTCGCAAGGGGCTTGACGAGTTGATTCCGCTCAAGTTGATTGATGTCCGCGGGACACCCTATGACCGACGCTTTCACATTCATAGCTTGACGCGTACCTTCTTGACCGAGCAGGTTGCACAGTGGGGGGTACAAAACCCATCATGACAGCCACACGCAAAACACCACAGCAGATGTTCCAAGAAAGCCTGATTCTTGGGATGGATGAGCAACGTAGACGGATTGAGGCCAGCGAAGAGATTCGGATTAATGACGACCATAGCGTTCAATCATGGGAATCTTTGGGTTTCGTTTTTCAGGCAGCACCCGATGCCGATGCGCTGTTGCCAGAACTATGGCCTTCGACACGTGATCTGTTATTGGCTATTGCACCCAAAATAGAAGCAACGGGTGATTGGAAACGTTGGATGAGTTATCTTGATATTGGTATTTATTGGAGTCAAGCGTATGATGATCAACAGGCTGAGGCTACCTTTCGATTGCATGTTGGGGTCTTAGCACAACTACAAAATCAATTGGAGATAGCTAAAGAGATGTTGACTCAAAGTGTAGACCTGTACAAAGCTCTTGGTATTGACAAAGGGGCAGCGATAGCACTTAACTGGATGGGGTATGTTACGCGCTTGCATAAAAAGTACGACCTTGCAGAAATATATATTGATGAAGCCTTATCATTGCTAACCGACGATGACTTTGAGCGCGAGTTGAGTTATTTTGTATATGGGACAATTGCATATGACCAAAGAGCATGGGAAAAGTCAGAAAAATATTTCAAACAATCTTTTACCCTATGTAATCAGATACAAGATCAACATAGAACTGCAAAACGTTTACGAGACTTGAGTTCAGCATTACAGAAGCAAATGAGGTTAGATGAAGCTACTGATTATTGTCGGAAAGCAGTTAGTTTATTTGAACAAGTACGAGATCCTTATCATTGTGCCATTGCACAGATGAATCTGGGAAATGCCTACCTTTACACAGAACCACAATTATCATTAGAATTTTATTCAAAAGCCAAGCCTGTTTTTGTTAGGTTGCAAGATAAACGACATCTTGCAATGATTGATAATAATCAAGGATTCGCATATTATCAGCTACAATGTTGGGCGGACGCCGAACATTCCTGTAGTGCTAGTATTGCTCGATATGAGGAGATTGGTGATATCGATTCTTTAGTGGATGCAATGGATGGTTTAGGGTTAATCTATTCAAAACAAAAGAAGAAAACCAAGGCAATTCAAACTTTTCAATCAGCGTTGAGTCGCCTATATGAAAACGGTAGTAAAAACACAAGATTAACTCAACTCATTAAACAGCATCTCAAAGAATGTACTCTTCTTGAGGAACGCGGATAAAATAAAACCGGAAGGTTGTCATTCCTGAGAAGTCAGGAATCCAGCGTCGTACCAGTGTAGAGCCCTGCGAAGGCAGGAATGACGGTTTGGTAAGTTTCCGGTTTTATTTTATCCGCGTTCCTGAGAGCAATTCTGAAAAATATTAATATATCTAATTTTCCAAAATTGCTCTCAAGATGCCCTAATGGAACCTACAATTCATAATGGTCAACGCTTGTTATCCACCAAAGCCATTATGTGGTTCCCATACCAAGGCTGGCCCCTCAATCAGTACAGTGGATGGACTAGCAATCAACTCTGGAATAGAGTAAGCTGCAACGGAAAGACAAACGACAACCGACAACGCCAGAAAACCACGTACAACAATCTGACGACCACTAATGAACAGTTTATTGTTATTGATATTCATTCAATAACTCCTTATTTTTTGAAAAAGACAAGAAGTTAGTTAAATGAAGAAGATCTTTACCGCAGATGATCCTTGCCTGGGTTAATCATCTTTGATACTGTGCACACCTCATTCAATAACACTTATAGATGCTGCTTTCACAGCGAATTCACTTTTGTGGGGATGGGTGATGTTGCCATCATCATCTCCCTACAGTGTAAGACTTGAGTTTCTAACCTTGTTTGGTTTCGTTCTCTCGTCCTGCAATCATTATGGCAGGCGGCTGTTACACTGGCGGCGTCACTATGACCCCAATGCCATGACACTGTGTCACAATCAATGTGAAGGACTGTCACATGCGGTGTATCGGTATGAAGTGAAGCAAAAAAGAAGTATATAGTCTGCAAAAATGCGATGAAATCGTCGTGGTCTGTGTTGCAAGGGAGATATGGGGTTCCACACCAACCTGTTTGGGAATCTTGGTTTCATTTCAAACATCGCTAATAATTGACAATCTACCTTGGCGTCTCTATACTATGCCCCTATTGAAGACAATATAGTCAGCGCAATGCGTCCAAACACAGTCAAACGATTCAACAGGAACACATACCATGAACATCGCAATTATCAGTTGCTCACTCAATCCAAACAGCAGTTCATATGTCTTGGCACAAACCATGCAGTGCGATTTGCAAGCCATGAACATTCAGGTGGACCTTCACGACCTCCGTCAATATGACATTCAATTTTGTGATGGCACGGCAGAGAGCAAGACGCCTGATCTTGCGACATTGAAAGCGGCGATTGAAGTGGCAGATGCGGTGTTGGTGGCGGTTCCCGTCTATAACTATGATGTCAACGCAGCAGCGAAAAATTTGGTGGAGCAGGCAGGATCATCGTGGACCAACAAAATTGTCGGCTTTATGTGTGCGGCTGGTGGCAACTTTGGCTATATGTCGGTGCTGGGCATTGCCAATTCGTTGATGCTGGATTATCGTTGTCTGATTATCCCGCGTTTTGTCTATGCATCGCGCAGTGATTTCAACAGTGAAGATGGCGTGAAGTCAATTGGTTCGGACAGTGTGCGTGAACGCATGGATGAATTGGCGGAGCGAACGGTGACTTTAGCGAAGGCGTTGTCTTCGTAGTGGTCGGTGGGTCGGTGGGTCGGTGGGTCGGTGGGTCGGTGGGTCGGTGGGTCGGTGGGTCGGTGGGGTCAGT
>JBCCFC010000425.1:0-9882 GCA_039029935.1 Chloroflexota bacterium | reverse complement strand
ATGGTTGATAGGACATACGCTAGAAAAAGTTCTGGGAGATAGGGAGGTATTGAAGCAGCTAAAAATATTGGCGGGTAAAAAGGGTATGCGGTATAAAGAGTACCGTAGACTCAAAATTCAGTTACATAATGGAGTCCAAGCAGAAGCATCTGGTGATGCTATCATGCAAGCCCATGCCCGTCGTTCTTATGGGGAATCTCTCTGCCAAAAAGAGTTCCAGGTGAATAGCAATAACTTAGATAAAGGCGATTTAGCGAATGGACTAGCTGAGCTCAAAACGGCTTTAGGAGAGTTTCAAAAAATGGGATTGGAGAATGAAGTTGAGGCAACACAGGAATTAATTGATTGTTATGTTGGGAAGAACACCATGTAGGGTAGTGATATATCAGCTATATAAAGGCAAAAGACCTGCCATTTAGTAGGTCTTTTGTAGACAGTTAATTCAGTTTCGTATGAAAGTGAAACATTTCTTACCGTTTTCTAGTTTTGTACCAGTAGCAGGAGAGTGGTGAATGTCTATACAAAGAATTTCTTCGCCGCTACACCACCAAACTTGCGCACAGTATCAGTCAAAACGGCTCGATCAAAAGATGCTATGGTGGTTGTGACCTTTTCAAGCAAGACGGTGCGGTCCTCAGCCAAACGATCAATATTGTTGACCAAATCAACAAGCGCAAATTCACGACTCAGTTCTCGCGGAAATGATGCCTTCTTGCGAAAGTCGAATGTGCGATTGCCAAGCGAGAGTATTCCATGCCGCTTATGGTTATAGACAATGGTCTGGTTATAAAGTTGGGTTGCCCCAATGCACAACGCGTTATACATATTTGGCGATGTAATCAGAAAACGGTCGTCGTTTAAAAAGGCACGAATCAACACTTGCTCATCTGGCGGCGCAAATCCAAAGGCTGTTTTCTTTGGATAATAATAGAGTCCCTGCGATAGTTTGACGAGGGTTCCATCTGTTAGCAATTGCTTCAAATGGCGGTCAACCGCATTCGACCATCTCGCCAACCCTTTGCGCTGATAGACCTGCCCCGGCTGTAGCTTTTCTTTGAATTGATTAAGTTTTCTCACAATTGTCTCTCACTGTTACTTCTCACAATAATCAACCATATGTTCTTCTTTAGAGTATATCAATAGAAGACCATATCTGCAAATATTCTAATTTAAAATTCATGCAAATATTCTGCAAAAGACCTGCCAGACGGCAGGTCTCTCTCCTACAACACCTGCTCAGCCTCATAACAACCCGCAATCTCATCCGCATACATCTGATTGACAACCGCACGCTTAATCTTAAACGTCGGCGTCAATTCACCCGTCTCCACCGAAAAATCACGCAACAACACAACAAAGTTGCGAATATGCTCGACACGCGCAAAATGGGCATTGACCTTTTCCTTGAGTTCTGTCTCAAGATGTTCGCGTAGGGTTGGATGGATTGGCAGATTAGCTTCTGCAATGCCATGCGTGGTGGCGAAGCGTTTTGCGGCATCAGGCTCTAGTGTCAATAGTGCCACCAGATACCGCTGTTGTTCGCCGACACAGACTGCACTGGAGACCAACTCAAGCGCGGTCATGGCGGCCTCCAAATTCTTGGGTGCGATGTTTTTGCCGCCAGAGGTGATGATGATGTCTTTCTTGCGTCCGGTGATGGTGAGGAAGCCTTCGTCGTCAAATGCCCCCAAATCCCCAGAGTGGACCCAGCCATTGACCAGCGTTTCATCGGTGGCCTGTTGATTCTTGTAATAGCCCTTAAAGACGTTGCGACCACGTAGCAGGATTTCACCGTCCTCGGCAATTTTGACATCAATACCGGGCAGTGTTGACCCCGCTGTGCCAAATTTTGTCTTGGCCTTGAGATTGCCTGTGGTGGGCGATGAGCCTTCGGACATGCCATACACCTCGTGGATACGCAGGTCTAGTGAGCCAAAGAACTCTTGAATGACGATGGGTGTGGGTGCGGCACCAACACCAAGCACCTCAATCCGGTCAAAGCCAGCGGCCTCTTTGACCTTTGAGAAGACGAGGCGATCTGCCAGACGGTATTGGAATGCAAGCCAGCCGCTTGGTTCTGCGCCTCGATTGCGTAGGTTTGTCACCTGCGTGCCGACGCCACGCGCCCAACTGACGATGCGTGCCCGTAGACCCGTTGCCTCATTCATACGCGCCGAGATGACGCTGTAGAAACGCTCCCAGACACGTGGCACACCAAAGAAGAATGTGGGGCGCACCTCTCGGATGTAATCGGCTAACTTGAGCGGATCATCGACAAAATAAATGGTGTATCCCGCCGCAATCATAATGTGGACTGTCACCATCTGCTCTGCGATATGCGACAGGGGCAGGTATGAGAGGGCAACGGTATCGCTGTTCAGAAACAAGGCCTCCTGGTACATCTGTGCCGTGAATGCGACGTTGTCATGGGTCAGCATCACGGCTTTGGGTGGTCCCGTTGTGCCGGATGTGTAGATGAAATCGCAAACTTGGTCTGGCTCCAGCGCGTCGAGAATTTCATCAACACGGGATGCTGGGGTGCTATCCCCTTTGGCAAGAAAGTCATCCCAGTTCATCACGCGGTCATCGTCGGTGGGTGCGTCAGCCCCCTGCGTCATCACCACATAGTGGAGCGTGGGGATATCGGGCCAGACCTGTTGTACCTTGGCAAGCTGTGCCTCATTCTCAACAAGAATGACTTTTGATTCAGAGTGGCTGACGATGTAGGCAACTTCCTCTGGTGAATTCGACGTGTAAATGCCCGTACCAACGCCATCCGCCATCATTGCGCCCACCAATCCAAGCACCCATTCGGAACGGTTATTGCTCAGGATGGTGACGACATCGCCTTTTTCATAGCCAAGTGCGAGCAATGCGCGTGCGGTTTGGCGCGCCAGACGGCTATACTCCTGCCAGCTAATGGGAACCCAGCGACCATCACGACGGTCGTAGAGTGCGGGCTTGTCACCAAGTTGTTGTGCATTGTGTTCTAACATGTGTGGAATTGTGTCTTTGGTCATATGTTTTCTCCTTCGTTGTGTTACAGTATCGCAGATTGCCAATCTGTTATATTGATTTTATACTTTCTGATACAACCAGGCCAATAGTGTCGCGGATTTCGGGATCACGGATTGATTTCGATACGAATCTGCGATTTTGAAATTCGGGACACTATTTTCGATTCAATTCAAAAGGGTGGGATAAGTATGGGGCTCTATTGATATTTGCTTTTTCCAAAATTGTCTAATGGATAGGGAGTGAAATGAACACACAAAATAAAATTTTGCAGGCAGGTAAGAAGTACACATTTCAGGATTACTTCGAACTAAAATATCCAACAGAAGACATTTTACGGGAACTGGGCTATGGATATGCTCAAACGGCATTAGCGTTACCCCAAATTGATATTGGCTCTTTTGCCGCTTTGCAAAATGCAATGATTAAGCGACTCCCTAAAGTCACGCTCAATTCGGAAACAGCTAGACGGGAATTTTATGTATCGCCCTTTATTTGGGATCTGCTGGACCGTTTAGATTTTCGTATTAAGGTCGAGTATCCTGTTGAGGTAAGTGATCATTTACGTGGTTTGCTGGATTACTTACTCCAGCTTGAGCAAAATGTTGTTGTCGTAGAGGCAAAGAAAGCAGATGTAGATCGGGGCTTTACTCAATTAGCCGTTGAGTTAATTGCCGTTAGCCAATCCGTTGATAATATGCCAGCTACCCTTTATGGTGCAGTTACCACTGGCAACCTGTGGCAATTTGGTATGCTTGATACCACGAATAAGATGGTATACAGAGATGTAAACGAATTCCTTATACTCCAGCATATGGATGAACTTGCTTGTATCCTTACAGGCATTCTGTCTTTGCCTCAATCCTCCTAGTTTGTAACAACTCTACACAGAACTAATGAGCTTATAGCAGCCATAGCCCCCTTTTAATTGACCGATATAACAGCAACCCTTATAATTTATCTCTACGTATTTTGTTCCATAGAAAATAGGAAAATGAAACTTATGGTAAATGTAGCTATTCAAGACAAATATGTTCAAACGCTACAGACATTTGGTGATATCCAAGAGCTGTTTGATAAAGCAATTCAACGATATACCATTGAAAAAATCACCGAACTTCAAGAACGTTCAAAAAAATATCAATACCAATATGGCATAGATTTTCTTGAATTTGAAAAGCGGGTGGCAGAGGACATTGCCTTTGTTGAACATATCGAGCAGAATATTACGCCGATGTGGGAATTTGATTTTGATGATTGGGAGTTTTGCGAGAAAGGAATTGACGATTGGACACGCCAATTGACCATGATTTTGTACGCTATTTAATTCAGTAGGGCCACCAGATAACGCTGCTGTTCGCCGATACAGATAGCCCAGCGAAACTTAATATATCTCAGCTATCTACGGACACTTTCCAGGTCTCGAGTTTACGCTGTGACACGCACTGGCACATACTTATGATAAGGCGTCTTAGCAATCGGGTCGCACCAATCGGATGACGTGAGTTCATTGACACGTGGACCGTGCTGCACAAGCTCTTCCGTTTCCAGATCAGGATAGGTAAAGCCATGACCATGTGGCAGTGACACAAATCCCGGTCGCTGTGCTGGGTCGATCATGACAACAACCTCGATTGAGCCACGCATTGATGCACACATCGCCTTGCCACCATCGGTCACACCCACCGCCTCGGCGTCCACAGGGCTGATCCGCAGTGCGCCATCAGGGTCATTGCGTCGCCATTCTGGGGTACGATAGATTTGGTTGGCGTTGTATTCACGTCGTTCACCTGCGGCCAAAATCAGTGGGAACGCCTCGCTCACATCGTTGCTTTCCGAGGAGAGCGCAGCCATCTCTTCCGCCATTTCAGGGATAAACAGATGCACTTTGTTGTCTGGATTGCGAATCATCGACCACGAGTCTTCATAACCATGAACGCTGATGGGGACAGAAGTGCCTGCGTCCAGAATGGCGCGGAAGAGGTTCTCACCCAGCATGTGGCCGTCGCCCTCATAGCCAGCAGCCATGACTTGTTTGGGGTGGCGTTGTGCATAAAATTGCGCTGCACCCCACAGAGCCGCACCTGATTTTTTCTCTGGCGGCAACGCTTTGCCCAAGGTGGCATAGAGGATGGCGGGGGCCAAGTGACGCCACTCTGGTTTTTGCATCAACGTCATCTGGAACATCATCGCAAACTGACCCGAAGCAGGGTCTTTGACATACTCATGCGCCAACGCTTCCAATTCGGGGAAGGACTCAGGGATGACGCCCATCGCCACCAGCAACCGTTGGTAAATTTCAGGCTCTGGCAAGGTGTTGCCTTCGGGTGCAAGCAGTGGTTTGCGTAGATGGAAGTAGGTTTCCGGCCATGTGTAGGTGAAGAATGAGGCTTCCGACTTCTCAAACTGTGTCTGCGCTGGCAGAATGTAGTCGGCGAGTTCGGCTGTTTCCGTCATCGCCACATCGATAACGACCGATAGCCCAAGCTGCCCAAACGCCTCGCGCATGGCCTGTGAATCGGCTGAGGTTGCAACAGGATTGCCGCTATCGACGATTAAGACGCGGATCCGCTCTGGATGGTCGGTTAACACCTCTTTGGGGAAGACGTTGGGTGGATACATGCGGCTGATCTCCGACGTTTGCGTCACTTTCGTACGCTTATTCTTGGCATCGTGAATGTCAGGCGAGTGGCCGATGACGGGGGCGAATTGCACATGCAAATTGTTACACCCTTCACGTGCAAAATTACCTGTCAACAAAAAGAGCAGCTTTTCAAGATAGCAGTTGAGGGTGCTGTGCAGGCTCATCTCAACACCGAGATCGTGGCGGGTACTCACCGATTGATTGCGCCGCTGCCATATCACGCGTCACTTGACGCACCGTTTCTTCATCTAGCTCCGTCTTGGCGATAAATGCGGAGACATCCACCTGACGCAACACATCCGCCAGTTCATCATAGCCCAGTGTGTGCTCACTCAAGAAGGTCTTATCCACCAAATCTTCCTGCACCATCTGCGCCAACATAGCTGTCATCAAAAAGGCATCTGTGCCGGGCTTAATCGGCAGATGAACGTCGGCCATTTCAGCCGTTTTAGTGCGGAGTGGGTCAACCACAACCATTGTACGGTTTGGGTCCTTCATAATCTCACGCAACACTTTGCGCGCCTGATGGACACCGTGTGACTGGAATGTGTTTGTGCCGATAAGAAACACAAAGTCTGCTTCGTGAATCCCTTCGGTCACATGGCACGTCTGCCGACCAAACAAGCGGCCATTGACCCAGAAGTCGCCCGTTTTTTCTTGCGCCAGCGCGCTATATAAATAGGGTGTGCCAATCGCTGCACGCAAGGCGGTCGCATACATCCCCGGCAGGTGGTTCCCTTGCCCACCACCGCCATAGTAGGCAAACGCAGTGCCCCCATGTTCCACTTTAATCGCGTTGATTTTGGCCGCAATCTCGCTGATGGCCGTGTCCCAGCTAATCGGCTCATGCTCACCATTGGGCATCCGTTTGAGCGGTTGCTTCACACGACGCAGGTGGTTTTGATAATAGTCCAGCCGCGCCGCTTTTTGACACAAATACCCTTGTGATGCTGGGTGCGCCTTATCGCCGCGCACTTTGACAAAATGGCGACCTTCAACCTGAATTTCAATGCCGCAGTTGAGCGAACACAGGATACAGGCTGTCTGTTCCCATGACGCATTCGACTTTTTTGCTCGACTTTTTTCACGCATAGACATGTTAATTCTCCTTATTAATCGTGTGTAATCAGTACGTCGGGGTTCAAAATCCCATTTGGATCAAGGGTCTGTTTGGCCTGTTTGATGATTTGGCCGAAAAGTGGGTCACGTTGCTGCTCATACCAGCGGCGATGATCTTTGCCAACCGCATGGTGATGGGTGATGGTTCCGCCGTTTTCAATGATGGCATCGGAGGCGGCGCGTTTAATGGCATCCCACTGCGCCACCTCTTCACCCCGTCGTCCGGCGGCGATAACGCTGTAGTAGGGGGCTGGGCCATCCGGATAGACATGGGTAAACCGCCACATGACCACGCCCGTGCCACAGTGTTCTTTGATAGCCGCGTTGGTTTGCGCCAGCACATTTTTGTGAAAGGTCTCAAACTTGTTCCAGGGTATCGCCGTTTCAAACGTTTCGAGTATCAATCCTGCCTGCGCCAATCTGTCTCGTATATAGGGGACGCGTAGGAAACTATTTTTCCACTGCTCTGCCGCACTTGATGAGGCGCGTTTATCAGAGGCATTATTGCCTGTCTGCACGTGCGCACCATTTTCACGACAAATTGCCAACGCCCGTTCGAGTTTCGCATCTTGGGCATGGTCATGTGACTCAAAGCCAAGCAACAACACCGTATCGGAGCCGTTGCCAATCCCCATCATCGCCGCTTCAAAGGGTGAGACAAGGCGACAGTTGGCAGGGAACAAACCGGACTGGCTCAGTTGCCGCACCGCTTCAATGCCTGCTCCCTCTTCTGGAAAGCGCACCGTTTTTGAAGAGCGGAAGGTTGGAATTGTCTGGAGGCGCACTGTTGCTTCGGTAATGATGCCAAAGATGCCCTCGGAGCCGAGCAGGAAACGATTGGGGTCAGGCCCCGCACCAGAGCCGGGTAACGCGCGTGTCTGCCAAATACCCTGTGGCGTGACCATGCGCACCGACTGTACAAAGTCGTCAATATGAGTGTAAACGGTGGCAAAGTGACCGCCAGCTCTCGTGGCAATCCAGCCGCCCAATGTCGAGAATTCAAAACTTTGGGGGAAGTGGCGCAAGGTGAAGTTGTGTGGTTTCAGGCCAGCCTCAAGCGCAGGGCCGTAGATGCCAGCCTGTATGCGAGCGGTGCGGGCATCGCCGTTGACTTCGAGAATTTGGTCGAAGTGACGCATATCACAGCTAATGATCCCGTTGAAATGGGAAGATTGAGTCGGTTCAACGCCACCCACGACACTGGTCCCACCACCATAGGGAATGAGCGCAATTGACTCAGCCGCGCAAAAATCGAACAACTGCTGAATCTGCGTCTCTGTTTTGGGATAGGCCACGTAGTCTGGCGGATTGTCATACTGACCATACAAGGCGCGCGTGACATCCCGATAGGATTTGCCATAACAGTGGCTCGCCCGATCATAGGCGATGTCCGTGCAGAAGGATTGTAAGGCTGGTGGCAGCGTAAAGCGCGGTGTGCGTAACTGTAGCTCGTCTAGGTTTGGCGGCTCAGTCTCCTCTAGCTGAGACACGCCCAGCATCATTTGCGCCATTGATTTGAAGCCAGACAGCAATTCATCCGGTAACTGCTCGTCCGCATATCCCCAGCCCCAAAAACTGCGCTCACGGGTTTTCGTCATCATGACCTCCTTGTGTTCAGCCAGCTATACGTCCAATTGTTCGATAAGATGATCGCGCACAATCTCAAGTGGTTCGATGCTTCGACGTGCAACCGCCACAATGAGTGCGCCCTCAACGGCAGCAAGCGTAACGGTGCCAAGTCGATGGGCGGTCTCCGCATCGACGCCTTTCCGTATCAGCAAGTCTTGAACTAGCTCGATGATCCATTTGTAGCCGATTTCGACCTGTTCTTGAATTTCATCCACTGTTGCAGCGGCATCCAGTGTCGTGAGCGAAATGGGGGCACCGCGCTGATAGTTGCTTTGGAGCAGGTAGTTGATAAAGAAGTTGCAGAAAAGCCGGACCGTGCCTGCCGCATCATGGTTGGCTTGCTCTGCGAACTCGGCAATCGAGCCAGTCATCACATCATTGGCGCGTACGACGGCAGCTACGGCTAATTCCGTCTTCCCGCCAGGAAAATGATGATAGAGTGACCCTTTGCCGACGCCGCTCTCTTTGAGAATTTGGCTGATGCCTGTGGCGTGGTAGCCTTGCGTGTGCAGGAGCCGTGTCATTGTGCGAACCAGTTTTTGCTTTGTCTCTTCAGATTTTGCGTATCCCATGTGACTCAATCAACCTTAAATCTCTTTCAGACCAGACTCAAAACGCCTGATCTCATCTTTTGCAAACATATGCTCTTGAACAATTCCAACTATCTTCTTCATCCTTCCACCTTCTTGCTTATGGACATGTATCAATAAAAACGGTTGATTCCCGTCCATTGGATATGTTCTGACACGATGTTAAAATGCTAAATTTGTACCAGTCTGTACAATTGTACAGACTGGTACAAATTTTGTCAAATTGTGTTCACCCGTGCTTGCCCGCGCCCTGTCTACCTATGTCCCCATATTTTCAGACAACAAAAAACCTGCCGTTTGGCAGGTCTCTTGTAGACAATTGATTTAGTTCAGTAGGAAAGTTTTCCTGAGAAGTACTGTTACCGTTAGTTCTGTACCAGTGGCAAGAAAGTTGTGAATGTCTGCGTTGGCAGTTCGTTCATTTCCAAGTCGGCTGATGCTGTGTTGACACCGAAGTCGAAAGCCGCTGCGCCACCCAATTCGCTAACCTCAACGACGTGTGTGTCGGTGACTGTATTGCCAGCTTCGCCCCAGACTGCGTAGTGTCCAAATGGGACGTTGCTCATCATGTATGCGCCGTTGGCATCGCTTGTTGTGGTGAAGATTTCACGTGTTTCCAAGTTCTGCATGAAAACTGTTGCGTTTGGCAGTGAAGCTTCGTTCAATTCCTGAACGTTGTTGCCGTTCTCGTCTGCCCAGATTGTGCCGCTGACGAAGCTTGTTGCGTCGCTGTTGGCAAAGGCTGCTGTTGCGCCGAAGATTTGAGTCAGTACGATGATTGTTGCGATTACTGCGAATTTGATTGTGTTTGTCATTTGAACTTTCCTACCTTTTGAACTGTTTGCTAAATCAAGTTTGTCTTGATTTGAGTATAACATGACAATT
>JBCCFC010000424.1:0-9891 GCA_039029935.1 Chloroflexota bacterium | reverse complement strand
CGTACATATTGCTTTTGTATGAAATTTGTAAAGTTAAAAAAGCTTGTCAGCCAGTCAGCTTGTCAGCCAGTCAGCTTGTCAGCACTTCAGCACACAGGCTTACAAGCTGACGGCTGATTAGCTGAAAGCTTTTTTATGAAAAAGAAATTCTGTATACAGTTATGATATACTTAGTGAGTCTGTTCTGCCAAACTGGAGCAGGACCATCAAAGAATACGTGTGGGTACATGGCGTGTCCACCAGCGTTCAGAAAATTGTATCGCAGATTGGCTATCTGCGGAAGGAATTGCGAATGAGAATATTTTCGATTAGTGAGAGTCAACTCGATTTGTTTGTGAATATTCCACAGCAAATCACAAGTGATGGAGGTGGAAACGAATCCGAAGAGGATTCAACAGCGTTGCGACAACAGATACGCTCGCTGTGGGCAGCGGGGCAGAGTCGCCCTGAATGGTGTTTTGTGATCGAGGAGCATGGCGAGTATGTGGGGCGGGTCGCCTATGTTAGTTATGATGAGCTGGATGCCCCAGATGCAACTGAGAAAACCGTGTGGCCGACTGCGCTAAAATTGCCGTGGGCAGAGAACTGCGTCGAAGTTGGGGTGACACTGCTGGATGAGAGTTTGCGGCGACTGTGGGATCAGGGCATCACTACCGCACGTTGCACGATAGGAGAGCATGATTTAACGGTTGATGAGCAAATTCTCATCTTTGAGTCAGCCGGATTTCATGTGATGCAGGGGAAGACCGCCTATACCTATGATCTCTGGCAGGAGCAACCTGCGCTGCCAACCGGATTGGTCTTTCGCTCGCTGACGGAAGTTGACGAAACTGCCTTTATAGACGCAATCCAACAGATATTGGTTGGCACGTTGGATCAGGCAGACCAAGCTAAAATTGTAGCAGTTGGTCTTGAACAAGTAGCGAAGGATATGTTTGAAACCCCTCAGGGGACACCTTGGCACTATGAACCGAACTGGTGGCAATTGGCTTATCAAGTCGATAATCAAACAGGGACCGAAACGTTAGTGGGTGTGATTCAACCCTTGGCCTTTGCGAACTCGCTGGACACAACCACAGGATGCATGACCGAGGGAACCATTGGCTACATCGGTGTTGTACCGGAGCAACGCGGAAAGGGCTACATCAACGCGTTGTTGACACAAGTTCATATTCTGCTCCAAGAGGCGGGGTTGGAGTCGATGTATTGTGATACAGACAGCAATAATTGGCCCATTAGCCAAGCCTTTATGCGTGCTGGATATGCGCGTGATGGTGTTCGCTGGCTGTATAAAGCTGATCTAGATCGCGTCTTTAACGTGGATATATCACGAAGTTCATCGACTGCTACAGAGCAGGACGAAATTGTGATCCGCACCATTGAGCCGGATGAGGTTGATCTATTTTTTGCCGTAGAGAATGAGCATGGCACAACAGAGCCAGAACATCGGCAGCCTATATCACGCATGATGACAGATCAAGCCCAGCCGGAGTGGATGTTTGTGATTGAGGAACAAGGGCAGGCCGTTGGCCGACTGGCCTATCGCCCGACTAGCCAGCCAAAAACAGTTGAATTGACAGATATAGCCCTGCCTTGGGCTGATTTGGATCGCTATCTTGATCTGGGGGTCATGTTGATTCAGGATAGTTTGCAGCTTATGGAGGGGATGAGTTCTCCTCGTGATGGTGATCTGGCGACTAATATGATGCTGGATGCGATGACCATGACCCATACCATAGAAAAGAAGGCCAGCCGAGTCGAAGAGCGTAAGTTGTTGATGGAGTGTGCTGGGTTTTCTCTAGCATCACAGCAGAAAGATAACGCTTGGGTATATGCGATAGTATAAAATAATATGCTGATTAGTACCTTATAAGCAAATTTTTTGGTATTGTCATTTCTGAGAGAAGTCAGGAGTCCAGACTGGTCAAGCCTGGATTCCTGACTTCAGCGGGGCTTGCGTCTGAGTTATATCAATCTCTTGATCTTTCTGACTGAACAAATAAGCTAAACCCATTCCGTAGCCTTGTCTGTTCCTAATCGCTCACCTGATACGGATCCGCCGCATCCCGCAATCCATCCCCCAAAATCGTAAAGGCCAACACCGCCACAACGACAAAAATCACCGGGATAAAAAGCCAAGGCTGTTGCTCCAATGCCTTCACGCTCTGTGCCTGTTGCAATAGCACACCCCAACTCAATGTTGGGCGACGTAGACCCAAGCCGACAAAACTGAGTGCGGTTTCGCTCAAAATCATGTAGGGGAACGAGATGACCAAATCCACGATGATGTAGGATGTGAAGGCGGGCAGCAGATGTCGGCTGATGATGCGCGCTGGTCTTGCGCCGGAGAGTCGTGCGGAGAGGACATAATCTTCGGTGCGCAGGGTGAGCAGTTGGCTGCGAATACGTCGTGCCAATGTCGGCCAACCAAAGAGTCCCAGAATCATCGACATGACAAAGAAAATTTGCATATTCGACCACTCCTTGGGCATAGCGGCGGCGAGTCCCATATAGAGCGGGATGATGGGGATGACGCGAATGACTTCTGTGAAACGCTGAATGATGTAGTCGGTCCAGCCACCAAAGTAGCCCGCTACGCCACCGATGATGAGGGCCAGCACAAAGGAGAGGAAGACACCGATGACGCCGATGGAGAGCGACGTGCGTGTGGCAAACATCAATTGCGAGAAGAGGTCATCACCCAGCTTGCCTGTGCCAAACAGATGGTAGCCTGCCTCCGCTGCTTTCTCCAAGTCGGGCATGATCTTCTTGACTTCACCTTCACCATATGTCTCAATCAGGCCATCAATGTCGATGGGACCTGCGCCAAAGAGGTGGCGGTCTGTGGGAATAATGCCCAGCAGGTCGTAGGGATCACCATGTACAAAAAACTCAATGGGACGTGTCACCTGATCAAAACATGCTTCATCCACAGCATCTTGGAAAGGTTTGAGTTCAGCCGCCGCTTCCAGTGGATTGGACACCTCCGACTTGGCTTCTTTAAGCGTATCCTTGGCTGTGTCACAGGCTTCGGTCGGTGCAGCAATCAACAATGGCACGGGCTTGGGCTGGAGCAAAATCGGGTCCGGTACTTTCTTGGTGACAATAAAGTAAGGTTGGCTGGTAAAATTGCCATCTGCATCAAAAAAGCGCGGCCATTGGGGTGCGCCTTCGGGATAGGAGGTGTCGTTCATGTTATCCAATGGACCAGTGCCATAGGGGGCAATGAAGTTGGCAAATAGCCCAATCAGTCCCATGAAGAGTAACACACAGCCACCAAGTAGTGCCAGCCGATGACGCCGAAAGCGCCACCAGACCAGTTGCCATTGCGTAGCCGAATAATATTTCAGTGCCTCTTTGGACTCGGTTGCAGTGGTTATGGTTTGGCTAGCAGGAGTGTTGTTATTGATGTTTGTTTCCATGCGTATCAACCTCCCTCCAAGCGAATACGTGGGTCCAAAATTGCCAGCAAGATATCCGAGATAAAGTTCATCAAGACAATCATCGTGGTTAGAATCAGCAGAATTGCCCCCGCCACAAACATGTCTTGGTCGATGTACGATTTGAGCAGTAGTTCACCCAACTCTGGCAAGTTGAGGACCAAGGCCACAATTGGCAACTCCCCAAAGATGCGGTTGACATCAAAGCCAATCGAACTTGCCACTGGATTAAGCGCTAGCCGTGCCGGGTATTTCATCATCAACTTGAACTCTGGAATGCCTCGTGCCCTCGCCGCCGTCACTGAAAGTTTGTTGATCTCATCGAGCATGGTGGCACGAATCGTCTGGATTTGGAACGCGGTGGCCGACCAAGCAAGCACAATCGCTGGCACAACCAGATGTTGCAGCATGTCCCAAACCTTGGCAAAACTCCAAGGTTCATCCTCCATCTCTGGTGAGAAAAGCCCCCCCGCCGATGCGTCAAAATAGACCACCGAGACATAGAGCATTGCCAACGCCAGTAAGAAGTTGGGCAGTGCCAAGCCAAGATAGGACATGACCGTCAATGCATAGTCGCCTGCTGAGTGGCGTTGGATGGCCGCGTACATGCCTATCGGTATAGAAACCACATAGGTGACAACCAACGTAGAAAAGAGGACCGCCAGTGTCAGCCAGATTCGCTGCCCGATGACGATGTTGACCGACGTTTCAAAGGAAAACGCCTCGCCAAGATTGCCTTGCAGAATGCCACAATAGACGTTGTCACCGACATCCAAATGATTGCGGTCTACACACAGGTCCGGCTTGGATGGATATACACCGACCCATGTCAAATAGCGTTGCCAGCCAGGGCGGTCTAACCCCAACTCCACACGCACATTTTGGATGTCCGCCTCGGATACCACTTGCCCTGACCCCGAATACTTGCGGAACACATAACGATCCGCATAGTCACCAGGTGGCAGTTCCATGATGATAAAGATCATGACCGAAACCAGCAACAGCGTGATGATCAGGCCGAAAAAGCGTTGAATGATGAATGTTAACATGCGTAGATTTTACTGATAAATTTGAGATATGACAAACCTCTGCCCCTCTTATACCCATACCAATGTTTGGCTGGTGACTTATGATTCAAGTATAATGAAACAAGTGTATTGGTTGTCCGATTGATGAAGAATTTTCTAGCGGAGGTCACTCATGGCATTTAGTGATTATCGAAAATATACAGGGGCTGAGTTGAAAAGCATATTCCGACTTGATATTAGAAATAATATCGATTTGTTTCCAGGTTTTACCCCTAGTGGACAGAAATATGAAGAGTTGCAGACGGATGTGAACGAGATATCTTCACGCTTGCGACTGTCAAAGTCAGATAATGAAGCGACCAGAGGCAGTCTATTGGTGTCAAAAATTTTATGGAGAGCTGGTAGTGTCTATAGGCTGGGCGTATTTTTTGAACCTAGTGTCGCTTATCAAGCAGATGAATCGCTGAACTTACCTCACTCATTGACCGGAGCTTATGATGGCGGTTTAAGCCTTGATGAATTTGATTTTATCGCGCCGATTGTTTCTGTTGTGGAAGTGAAGCGGAGTAGCTTATCTGATGGGCTAGGACAGTGCGTCGCTGAGATGTATACAGCATTGCATCTGCATAACCAGAAAAAAGTGTATGGAATTATCACAGATGGTGATTTGTGGGAATTCATGCGTTTAGAAGATTCTGTAATTTCAGTTGATCCTCACAATTATCATAGTAGGGTTGTAGCGGATATTGTAGATCGGATTGGTTATCTTGCGACAACACTCAAAACGTAATATGCCAAATTCATCGGTGGTCAAATACTTGAAGTACTGACCACCGACTTATCGATTACTGTTTCACTAAATCCTATTCAGACAACCACCATTGGGTCGGTCGATATGGATAGGCCCAGTAATATTCAAATGAAATTGTGGTGAATTCACGGAAGTTATGCAGACTGTTCGAGTGCATGTTCGGCGCAGGTGAGTTACCCACAATACCGATCTTCCACAAATTCTTCTGGTGCAATTCCACAACCTGCGCACCGATAGCATTGCCTTCATCCGAACCCAGTGGATGCGTGACATACTCATTGGCAAGGTCGATCAGCGTGTAGACATCCTCTGGCGGTTCAATCCCTTCGACACCATCACTGGTGATGTAGTTGGCCCATTCAAAGCCGCCACCTGGATTGAAGTAGTTGCCAAATGGTGGCACAAATGGCTCGGTGTCTGCGGCCAATGCTGCCCCTGGCCACCCTTCACGCCATGTGGTCACATCCAGATTGTTGTTGTTGGCCTCTTCACGGTACTCATCTGAGGATACCTCTTTGATCTCCACATCAATGCCGACCGCTTCCCAATAGCCTTGGACCAATTCATGGACACGGATGGGACCACCTTGATTGGCATAGATAATCTGAATCACCAGTTGTGAACCATCTGCGCGCTCACGGAAGCCATCGCCGTCACCATCGGTCAGACCCATCTCCTCCAGCTTGCTCATGGCGGCATCTGGATCATAGTCAATCATATAGTTCAGATGATCCTCGGTGACATAGGAAACTGTGTTGGGGTCGGCTGGTGTGTACTGCACAGGCTGTCCCAAACCGAAGTAGATGAGATCGTTAATTTCGTCGCGGTTCATGGCAAGTGACATGGCTTCACGGAAGAGGACATTGCCCAGAATCTCGCGCAGCCCTTCATCTTTGTGATTATAGTTGAAGCTATAGTAGACCGTGCCACCAATGGTTGGTGCAGTATAAACTGCGTAGTCGCCGCCTGCTTCATTTTCCTTATAGAGCGGGAAGTCATCCAAGAAAAGGTTCTGCGTCTTGTAATCCACTTCGCCATTAGAAACTTTCAAGTTACGCAGTTCTTTGTCTGGCACATAGAGTTCATCCATCTCGTTGATGTAAGGCAGTTGTTGACCCGCGGTATCGACGATATGGAAATACGGATTGGCGACCAGGTGGCGTCCTTCGGCTGTTTCGTCAATCAAAATAAACGATTCCAGCGTCGGTGCAACATAGTCCGCAGAGCCATCCAGCAGTGGCGATGGCACATCTTTCCAGTCAGAGCTACGATAGAAAAGGTCTGATGCCTCTTTGAGCGTCATGCCCGCCTCAACCTGCGCATCAAAGAAATGCTTGGGTTGGAATGGTTGGACATAGCTCACGCCAAAGAAGTTGACCAAGCCTGGTGCGGATGCAGGCAACTTCATGAGGACCGTTGTTTCGTCCACTGCACTGACTTCCATTGGTTCACCAGCCACCAGATAACGGCTTGGTGTTTCTGGGAAAACGTCTGGATTGAGAATCAAGTCGTTATACCAGAAAGCAACATCCTCCGCTGTAAACGGTGCGCCATCTGACCATTTGTGGCCCTTGCGCAGGTGGATGGTCAATTCCGTAGAATCATCGTTATACTCCCAGCCTTTGGCAACATTGGGGACAAGCGTGGTCAAGTCCTCGGCAAAGCGGAAGAAACTCACATGGCGCACAGAGAGCAGGTCCGACGTACCCGCTTCGGTGGCATTGGATAGGCCATTCAGGATGCCGCCGTAGCTGCCGATGCTGTCATACGGAGCCATCACCAGAGGTTCCTCTGGCAGACGTGATGCCACATCGGCCAACTCTGCCTTGTTTTGGTGTGGAATACGGTCATAGAGTGCAGCAATATCTGGATTGTCACTGAATGCCAATTCACAACCCGCCGCGCTCTCAAACTCACTGAGTTCATATTGATAGGGTGCTGCTCCTGCGGCAACGCCCATGTCATCCGCCGCCGTTACCGTTGGACAGCCACCATCAACAGCCGACTCTTCCTCGGCAGGTGCTGCTTCCTCAGCAGATGTTGATTCTTCAGCGGGTGCGGCCTCCTCTGTGGGCTCATCGCTCCCGCCGCCACACGCGGCCAGTGACAGAGCAAGTACGCTCATAATCACCAGCAACCACATAAATTTAGGTTTGCGCATAATATGGTTCTCCTATTTGTTAAAGTTGATTTTATTGTTTAAGTCTGCACGGGCATCAGTATAGCACAAGGCGCATGGTTTATTGGAATTCTCAGGCAAGGTTCTTTTCATATCTCCATCTGACTGCTTCATCAGCTCGACGAAGTGATGACCCATACTCAAGAATTAACCAAGGTTAACTTTATTGATAACCACGGGTTAACCAATCGCGAAACCCAAGTTACCAAATGATCTAACAAGGACTAACCAGTCAGTTTGGTTATTTGACCTAATTTCCCCCTTGATTTTGGTCGAACCCCATGATATTTTTTGAAAGATTATAGTTCCATTGAAAAGTGTCATGCCTGTTCATGGATCAAAATTAGTCTGATGATTGACTACCAAACGAAATTTAAATAAAACAAAGGCGTTCTACAATGTTGCAGAACGCCTTTTGAAGAGGAAAATATAATATCATGGGGTTTGAATTAATTCAGTTGTCATTGTTATTGGGTATTGTTGTTATAGGGTTTGTGCTCATTGGTGTATATAGCATCTCGCAAAATCGCAATCGTACGACTGCGAGCCAACCAATAAAAGAGCAATCAACCGTTATCGTACCACGTCTCAAAAAACTTTCATCGAGTCCGCAGTTTTAACGGCTATTGCCCTCTGCATTGACGCCAATGACGCCAATGACGGCAAAGACACGATGATGCACCCCCATAACGGCTGTACCTGATTCCGACCGTGCTTCTGGAAAGTCATGGGCGAGCAATTCTGCCAATTCTGCATCAAAGACTGCTACCTGCTCGGGTGCTAAACTTGCTGCCACACCTGCACTAGCGCGGATACGTCCGCGCCAAGATTCGTGTGTGTAGAGCGCATCCACATCGTAAGAAAACGTTTCGACACCGCTGAACCCAGCTTCACTGACATCACGCACCCACTGCGGATGTACACCACACCCACTATGAAATTCCCACGCAGGATTATGCTTGATGATAAGTGCTTCGGTTGCCGCCACCACATTGCCGGGTAATGGGATCCAATCAAAGTGCGCAATCACCAATTTGCCATTGGGACGTAATATGCGTTTGACTTCTGCGATGGCCGCTGGGCGGTCAAACCAATGCCAACATTGTCCCGCTGTCACCACATCCGCACAGGCATCCGGCAATCCTGTCTCTTCGGCTTTGCCAACACGATACGCAACGTCAATCGACTCAACTTTACTCAATTCTCGTGCGGACTCTAGCATGGATTCGGCTGGGTCAATCCCAATCACATTGCTGCCCTGCTGGGCAAATCCGCGCGCCAGCGTACCTGTCCCTGTTCCTAGATCGACAATCTGTTGATCGGGCAGGCCGATATCAAATGTGGTGAGCCGTTCAAAAAAGGATAGTGGGAAGCCTGCGCGGTGGGTTGCGTAGTCTGTTGCGGTTTTGCCGAAATTCACGTTCATTGGTGCCCCTAGTAATATAAAAAGTGTTGCCTATTTATGTTAAGCACTTGCTCAAAAGCTCAATATTTACTTCCTTTTCTCTTTATCGAAACGCATCCATCTCCGCAGGACGTTGAATCGTCTTTGCGGGCTGAGGAGGTAAATGTGAGGGCCATTGATACCCACGAATCACCACCACTGGACGGCCCTCTGCGCTTTGTCCCATCAGCAGCCCTGCCGCCGCTGCCAGTTCATCGGCAATACATTCTTCACTGCCCACAAGTTCATAACCATACAAATCATGCAACCCCCGCTGATCCCAGATGGGTGGTAATCCGGCGCAGCCAATACACACGCCGACGTTGCCCATACGCCAAGGACGGCCATGTGAATCGCTGATGATGACGGCAACAGTAACCCCCGTCAATTCGTGGATACGCTGACGAATGCGCTCTGCACTGGCATCGGCGTTTTCTGGCAGCAATAGCACACGTTGGTTTTCATCATCATGATCCACATTCATGGCAACATTCTCAGGCGAGACATTGCTTCTGTCCGCGCCAGAATTGGCCGATATCCAGCCGCTATTATGCTCGGTAATCATCAATCCTGGAAAGGCACGAATGATGCTTTTGCTATCATCGAGGACCACCTGCACAAAGCGCGGGTCTTTGGCCGTTTTTGCGGCAACCTCATGTGCGCGCTCATCTGGCACAACATCCTTGAGATTGACAAAACGATCTTCGGCCTTGCTCACAATTTTCTGAGCAATGAATATAATATCCCCGTCAGCTAATTGTGCTTGTATTAGGCCATCGACAATCAATTGACCGATATCATCTCCGGGCTGCACAAGTGGCAACCCATCAATCGGAAACAGTGTAAGCTGGTTCATGACAACCTCCCCAAAAAAACGACATAGAACTCTGCCGAATGATGTGTGGGAACACCGGAAGGTGTTAAATTTTTACAAAAAATTAACACCTTCCCGAGGTCCCACACATAATTAGGTGGTCTTTTTAGGTTTG
>JBCCFC010000423.1:0-9908 GCA_039029935.1 Chloroflexota bacterium | reverse complement strand
TCGACATCAACAGTCGCCACTCTGCCCAAATGTCTAGGATCCAGAAAATCTATTCGTGTTGGAACACGCCAAACAACAACGTCTTCCAGTAAGACCAATTCTGGCGATTCTGTGCTAATGTCATCGCTAATTGTATCCACCAACCAGCTACTTACTCTTTGCCGCGCATCCTCTGCATTAATGAGTATGTCAAAAACACGATCAACTTTAACACGCATCGTCCCCATTGTTGGCACATTATAATGTTCAATGATCACAGTCATGATTCATTCCCTCCATCTATTTGAATATACAACTCAAAACTAGCGCGACTCCTCAAAAACAAGTATTTGCATCCCATCCGTCGGCAAATCTGCTTGACTCAACTCAATCGCCGCCCCATTGACCCACCGCACCTGCTCTGCTGGATAGCGGTCTGTAAATGATGTCACAGGGTCAACCTGTAGCGGGCAACGGTCATTGTTGTAGTGCATGGGAATGACCACTTTGGGCTGAATAGCGCCGATAGCATCATCCAACTCATCCAGTGGGATGGTATAGTGGTCGCCTGTCAGACTGAACATAACATCTACCTGCCCCTTGAGTGCGTCTAAATATGCATCTGGAACGGCATGACCGATATCGCCCATGTGCAAAATGCGAATGCCATCCAGCGTGAACAGATACATGGCGTTGTCGTCTGGGTCCCGATCCTCATAGGTCCGAATCTTTTCGCTTTCGGTGACGTGGAATGGTTTCACATACAACCCTTTGATGGTTTCACCAGCCGCATCCAGAGCCAATGTGTTGACCACCGTCGGTGCCCCCGTAATGTGCGATGGGTCGCTATGATAGCGGTCATTGTGCGAACTCATTAACACAATATCGGCGGGTTCGGCGATGGGTTCATATTTGGCAACGTCGGGTCGATAGGGGTCGGTGATGACATTGAGGCCGTCGCCTTCCAAGCGAAAGCTGGCGTGTGCATAAAATTTGATACGCATGTCTGGTTCTCCTCCAGTGGTATTAACGCAAAACAATGATATGATTCACTATCATACCATAGCGACCAGTAAATGCCTTGATCGGTCGCATGTTTCAGTTCTATGGCACGGGTGTTTGTGGTGTTGGTTTGAAATTGGTATACTTGTTCTGTCAGTTGGTTTCTGTTTGGCTTTTTAGGACTGGGGTTTGAGGATGGATGAGAGGAACACATCAATGAATCAAGAACCGAGATTATTAGAAGATCAAGTCGGCGAATTTTTTGTCAACCGTGAAGGTGATCTCGCCTATTATTGGCGTTGGGCATCAACAATCCCAGACTTCCCGTTGAATAGCCACGCTTTGATTGGTCGCCGACGCACGGGCAAGACGGCCATTTTGAGCAAGTTGTTTAATAGGCTTTTCCGTGAGCAAACGAATGTAATGCCCGTTTATGTCTCGTTTGCAGCCTACCTAGATGGAACACGAACTTTGACGACAGACGACTTTGCCGACATGTACCTGTCTAAGTATATTTCATGCTTCTTGGCCTTTCGACATGATCGTCCAGAACTCATCCGCCGAAATCTTAATATGGATGAGTTGCGACCTATTGCCGCTGAAGTTGATGATGAAATTCTGAACGAGCTTTTTGAACGGTACGACATTAACACAAAGTCTCGTCTATCACAAAATGTGGTCAGATTTGCGATTGATACACCGCGCACGGTTGCATGGGACAAAGAAATCCGTACAGCCATGATTGTCGATGAATTTCAGGTATTGCTTAAGGTCTATGATCCCAAACAGGATTTGATGCTTGATTTGACCAATGGCTTTCAGTGGGCGGTTGATACCCGTTGGGCACCGATGCTTGTTTCAGGTTCGTCCATTTCCTTGCTTGTAGGCAAAGCATTGGGTGGGATGCTGTCAGGTCGATTTAACTATAAGCATTTGAAGCCGCTTGATAAGGATAATACCTATAAACTGGCCTTTTTATTGGGTGATAAGCTCAAAATCGAAGTCAGCAATGAGTTGGCAGAGGCTATCTGGCGGTTTACGGGTGGTTATCCTTATAGCATTCACTCATTATTTCACAGCGAATATTTAGAATCAAATAATTTGACGGACCCAAGAAGTCTTAAGAAAGTGGTTTTTTATGAACTAGGTGATCTTGATGGCAAACTGTGGCAACACTATAACGAAGAGGTCGAAAAATATAGCGATTTGCTCAACGATGGCACAACAACCAGGAAAGTCATGTTTTTGTCAACTCAATACCCCAATCAACTTATGTACCCAGATCGTTTTGCCGAAGAATTGGGGCTACCAGTTAAGGATGTTAAGGAGTCGCTACGCCAATTATATCAGGCTGATATTGTGCAAAAGGGGTCGGTTAGTCTATTTAGAGGCCCGAATGACCCCATGTTACGCCGCTATATTAAGTATAACTACAAACTTGATATCCTCAATTTGAGTGAAGAAGAGGCCATGCAAGATTGGGAAGAAGAGTACAAGACAATCTTGGGGCAGCTCAATCAGGCCAAGGGCGACATTGGCGAACTCTATGCACGCTTGATCATGCGTGGGTTTGATGGGCGAGCGGTTGACGGTGGCTATTTTAATCAGAATCAGCCAGTAGAGCTACCCCAATTCAAGGTGATTGAGCGTCGAGGCGGTATTGTCCTTGCCAGCGATAAAGTTGAGATTGATGTCATTGGGAGTTGGGTTGTGTCCAACGAGAAACGCTATCGAGAGGGGGTATGGCTGGTCGAGTCTAAATATCTCAAGGATAAAGTGGACAGAGGGCAGGTCGAGCATTTTATCAAGCAATCCAACAAGTTTACGGTCAAATCCGAAGAGACCGAACGATATGTTGAGATTCATCGTTGGTTCTTCTCCAAGGCAGGGTTTACGGGGCCAGCCATCAAATTGCTAGAGAAAGAAGGCATCTACTACAGCGATTGGACACAGTTCTATACGTTGGCAACGTTGCTCGATTTTCGTGGTTTGCCGGATGCGCCATAGCCTCATCAAGTCAGAACCGCGCCTGACTGCCGCCTAGTCCGCACACACACACCATCCACAATCCCACGCATCACGCGCAAACTCTCACCAAAATAATCCGCAAACCCAGACTTAATCTCCAAGATCAGATCACCACGATACCCACCCAAACGCGCAAACACATCTTCATACGGAATGCTGCCCCACCCTGGCGGCAGGTGAATGTCCGCTTCGCCATAGGCCCAACGATCCATTTCGCGGTTAAAGCCTTGGTCGAGTCGGCCAAAGTTGTCGTTGGCGTGGAGGTGCTTGGTCCAAGGTGCGGCCAGTTCGATTTCGGTAAGATAGTCAACACCCATAGTAGGTCCCATATCATGTGCGGCGATGTGGAGGTGGGCGATGTCGAGTGTCATGGCAACGTTGGAGTGGTCGATGGTTTCGAGTTGCTGGACAATGGGGGCGATGTGGAGGCGGGCGTGGTGTTTGGAGAGGGCTTCACGGGGCAGGCCATGATCGGCCATAAGGACATGCTCCCACTGGTGCGAGTCGCCATTTTCCATGCCAATGATGACACCTGCATCTGCAGCCAGCGGTGCAAGTTCACGCAGTGCCATCACCTCGTGCGCTGCACCCTCGGCCAGTTCATCGTCACTAAGCAGGGTGCGACGGACACCATACCGCACCAAATCCAGTGCCTGTAGACCGCTGTGATAGACCAGCACTGATGCATTGACGGCACGGCAGACCTCAATCTGGGTGCGCATGATCTGTTTGCACAGTTCACGGCGTGGGTCATAGGCTAGGTTGAGACGATTGAGGCCGTGAATGGTGTAGCGTAAGTCAAAGTTGTTGAGGACGGTGGCAAAGTCAGCCAGCACATCCGCGCGTATCTCACCGTTGACGATGATGGCGAGTGAGTGTGGGTTGATCTCGACCAGCGTGTAGCCCAGTTCTGCCATGTGTGCCAAGCCTTCTTCTAAGCGTTGAAAACGACGTGGCCCCGGTGAGACACTATATGAGATGCCAATGTTGTTGATGTTCATTTTGTTATTCGTTATTTATGTCAGCAACTGCCCATGCACATACGAAGTCTGTCCAACATGCTCGATTTGAAGTTGTGGCGTCGTCTGCCCAGCCAAGATGTTGGTCGGCTCGATAACCTCGGTACTGTGTTCGCCAACTTCACCCTGTGGATCATTCAGAAGCTCCCACAACACACGGCCATCAAGGTGACTTGGCAGTGGCACCCCTAACAGGGTCAACATGGTGGGTAACACATCAACTGCACCCGTTGGCAGGTTGGAGGTTGCCCCTGATTGGATGCTGGGACCGTTGGCAATCAGCACAGGATGCATGTCATACGGTGACAGCGAACCGTGTGATGATTTGAGCGCGGCTTGTGTGGTCAGTGACATGACTGTGCCAGGGACGCCAAACTCGTTGGGGCCGTGGCTCCATGTCGGTGAGACAGCGAGCAGGGGCCAGCGTCCATTGATGGAGGGGGCGTTGGTGTGGTTGTTCCAGACGACGCTCAATGGGAGCACACCGGGCAACTGCGCCAGATCATCACGCCCACCCATGACCAGCCCACACCAAGGTTGCGCCGTCAGCCACTCGACCAGCGGTGCAAGTTCTGCGGCAGTTGGCTCTGCTGTGCCGGGTTGTGTGTAGATGTAGTCGCTGGCCGTTGTCAGTGCGGGCAAGGTGTGGCCGATTTCCTGCTGGGCAATACGTAGATAGTCACGCAGCGTGTTGTGTGCTTGCACCGTGCTATGCCCATGATCGGACAGGAAGAAAATATCAAACTGCTCGCGTATGCCCCGTTGGTCGAGTGCATCCAACACATGCTGAATCGCGGCATCGACCACACGCATCCCCACCTCAGATTCAGGCGACCCCAAGCCAAACTTGTGTAGGCTGCTGTCCGGCTCACAGAACCACATGACAATCACACGGTTCTCTTCATCATCCAAATAGAGGTCCGTTACCGCTCTGGCTGCATAGTCCTGCACAGCCACCCGCGCACCCAGTTCATGTTCAGGAATTGGCCCCAATTTTTCGCGCAGATCGTAGAGATCGGCGATGCCATAAGCACTGTTGGTGTTGACCATGCGCGTTAGGTGGCGATAGCTCCACATCATAGCTGCGCCTGGACTGCTGGTGGCGGCGATGGCGACACGTTCGCCCTGCGTTATTAACATGTCGCCTAAGTTGGGGACGAGATGCGCCTTGCCACCGCTTGCAGCATCCAACGCAAACATATGCCGATAGTCCGAGGTGTCGATGATGTGGTCTTCTCTGGCATCGGGCACAATCATGGTGTTGGCGACGATGCCATGCCGTCCCGGTGTTGCGCCCGTCGCTAGCGTACTCGAAATGACGCGTGTGTGCGTAGGGTACACGGAATGATGGTCAGTACAGCGTATACCTTCGGCTGCCAGCTTTGCCACTGTTGGCATGAGGTCCGCGTTGAACAAGTCATTGCGTAGGCCATCGGCAACAAAAAGTAGAACCCGTCGTTTCATGAGATGCTCCTTTGATAAGATCAATATTTCGCCCTTTGTTAGGGCTGCAGTGTACAAATATCATGCAAACAGATATCACATCATGCAGGATATAATCACACAAATCGGGGGAACCAAAATGGGGAATGATGAGACCGCAAAGCTATCGTACGCCACTCAGCTCATATTGAGACACGAAGTCCCAGATGGTACGGTTTAGGTCGGCTCCCTCGATCTCCATGTCAAACCAATCATGCCCGCCACCAATAAACTTGTAGCGGACGACACTCACTGCGCTGCTCTCACCACTGTAGAGCTTGCGTTCGACGGTTAAATCATGGGTCATCAAGGTGTCCGTCACAGGCGGGTCAGTCATGTTGTAATGGTCGGTCCAGTAGACCACCGCCTCATCCACAGACAACATCCAGTCGGGATACCCATCGTAGGGTCGAACAAAATCTGCTGTTCCATTAAAGATAGCAAGGGCTGTAGGGTGTGTCGGATTACAGTCTGCAACCATGTCAGACCACATCAAACCAGAAACAGGGGCGATGGCCGCAATGCGATCACTCAGTTGGCAGGCAAGTCCATAGGCAAAGCCTCCGCCATTTGAATACCCTGTTGCATAGACTCTAGCGGTGTCGATATTTAAATTCTCCGCTAGGACATCCAACATGGCCCTCATGAAGCCAAAATCGTCGGCATTGCTTTTGTTTGTCTCAGAAGGCAGGAGTGGGTTCCAAACACGCTCTCCCGTATCAATAAGACTGCCCTCGGGGTAAATTAGAATAAAGTTCTCCGACTCCGCTAAGTTGCGCATATCAGAGGTGTATGCCATATGACCATTTGCACTACCACCACCGCCATGAAAATTAATCATCACAGGGGTACGGGTATTGGGTGCATAGGACGCTGGCACATAGAGCAGATATTGTCTTGTCATGCCGTCATGCTCGATATGTTGCGTAGACAAACCTCTTGTCGGCTCGGGGAAAGCACTGTCACCATTATCACCGTTCGTGGGGCTGTTGGTTGGTGTCGATGTGGGGACAAGCGTTACGACACTGGTTGCACTGGGTTCTGGGGTAGCCGTGGCAGTCGCTGTACTCGTTGATACACCTGTCGGTATCGGTGTAGATGCTGGCGGGGGTGTAGGTGTTGGCGTAGGTGTTGGCGTAGGTGTTACGATGTCAACGGTCGTATCGTTGAGCGGTGTCTCTGTTGGTCGTGACTCTAGGGCAGAGGATTGTCGCAAGATAACGGGCAGATAGTTGCTGTTGGGCAGCAATTCAGTGTCCTCAGCAATCAGGGGAACATGATGGTGGCTATCCAATAAAAGTGACAAACACAGCAGTAACAGCGTACATACGATGGCTAATAATTTCTGGACCAAGCTAAAATTCCTCCACAAATCAGCACAATCATGAATCGGACACGGCGATCTGAGGACAGACATCGTGTTGTTATCCGTTCATGCGGTGGGTTGGCAGGTTTCCCACGCTTGAAAAAACGTACTTCACATGCTATTATCATAACCGTCAGCAGACAATCAGCCAAATAAGCGGGTAAAAAAGCTCTCAGCTTGTCAGCTTGTCAGCGAGTCAGCATTTCAGCACTTCAGCACACTGGCTGACTCGCTGATTTTATACTTTCCTGTACAACCAGAAAGGAATGTCAATCATTATAACCTTCGCGCAACAGAACCAACAGGTGCATGACCAGGCCAATATCGCTGGGGACATGCATGTTAGTAACAGTGTTACTAACAATGTCTATCAAAACACAACGCCGCGCCAACCCGATGCGGATGATCTCAAACGCGCTTTGTCCTTACTCGAAAAGATGCCTATCGATGCCATTCCCGATGTCGCGCCCTTGCCAGCCCACTCACAGATCCCCTATGGACGTAACAAGCACTTTGTGGGGCGCGAAGAGGAGTTGCAGACACTGGCAGAGCATCTCAAGGGCGGGACAACGGTTTCTGTCAGCGAGATGCGCAATAGCCAGTTGGTGGCAGCAACGGGGTTGGGTGGCATCGGCAAGACGCAGTTGGCTGTGGCTTTTGCCCATCGCTATGGTCAATACTTTGCAGGTGGCGTCTATTGGATGAACATGACCGCCCCCAACTCGGTGATGATGGAGGTGGTGCGTTGTGGAGAGCAGATGATGGGGCAAGAATTTGGCACAGGGCCTGGGTTTGACACGCTGGAGGTCCCCATACAGGTGCGCTTGGTGCTGTCGTTGTGGCAGAGTCCTATCCCGCGTTTGCTCATCTTTGACAACTGCGAAGAGCCTGCATTGCTGGAGCGGTGGCATCCACCCACAGGGGGCTGTCGTGTGCTGGTGACAAGTCGTCGGCAGCGGTGGACGGCGGCACAGGGGATTGAGACGGTGGCATTGTCCACGTTGACACGGGCGCAGAGCATTGAGTTGCTCTTACGCTTTCGCCCTGACCTCCGTGATAATGATAGCGATGATAACAGCGATGTCGATGATGCCCGTGATGCCAGTGATGCCAGTGATGCCAGTGATGATTCCAGCCATTCCAGGCGTTATCCGGTTCTCAACGCCATTGCCGCAGAACTGGGTGATTTACCCTTGGCACTTCACATGGCGGGGAGCTATCTTGAAACCTGTCGATATGATATGAAGCTCAGTGAGTATTTGGATGAATTGCGCAACGATGACCTACTGGACCATGAGTCACTGCAAGAAACCGAAAGCAATATCTCACCCACACAGCACGATCTGCATGTGGCGCGTACCTTTGCTATCAGCACCAATAAACTGAACTCAGCCGACCCGGTTGATGCACTGGCACAGTCGTTGCTGTCACGAGCCGCCTGCTTTGCCCCCAATGAGCCGATTCCGCGCACTCTGTTGCTGGCAACGGTGGATGCGTCCCTTAAGCGAATGCAAAAGCGCAAAGCCATTGGTCGATTGAGTGGGTTGGGGTTGATTGATGAAGTTGAAGAGGGTGCGTTGGTCGTACACCGCTTGGTCGCCCACTTTGTGGATACGGTAATGGGGGATACGCAGGCGCAGGATGATGTGGCGCAGGCAATGATTGATGAGGCGCACGAACTTAATGAACATGGCGACCCACGTCCACTATCGGCATGGCAGACCCATCTCACTTCCATGACAGAAGAGGTTGGTGAGCAGCAGAATGAACAAACTGCTCATTTGTATATGGAGTTGGGACATCACCTTGGACTTATTGGTCTTTATCAAGAATCCAAGTCCTATGTAGAGCAGGCACTCTCTATTCGACAAATATGTTTAGGTGACAATCATCTTGACACAGCACAGAGCCTCAACAATCTTGGGGTTATGTATAGTGTGATGGGTGACAGCAAAGCGGCGAAACCTTACCATGAACAGGCCCTTGCTATCCGTCTTCGTCTACTAGGCGACCATCACCCTGATACAGCCCAATCCCTTGGCAATCTTGGCGGCGTGTTTCACGCAATGGGAGACTACGAGGGGGCGCACCCGTACTACCAGCAGGCATTGGCTATCTATGAAGAGGTGCTGGCGGAGAGCCATCCCGATACCGCACGAAGCCTCAACAATCTAGGATCTTTGAAGAGAGCAATGGGGGATTATGAGGAGGCGCAACCATATTCCGAGCAGGCCTTGGCTATCCGCCTTGAGGTGCTAGGGGAGAACCATCCCTATACCGCCACCAGCCTCAATAATCTTGGCCTTTTGTTTCAAGAAATGGGGGACTACGAGGGGGCGCAACCGTACTTCGAGCAGGCTTTGGCTATCTATGAAGAGGTGCTGGGGGAGAAGCATCCCGATACCGCCACTAGCCTCAACAATCTTGGCGGATTATTGAATTCAATGGGAGACTACGAGGGGGCGCAACCGTACTTCGAGCAGGCTTTGGCTATCCGCCGCCAAGTGTTGGGGGAGAGCCATCCCGATACCGCAGGAAGCCGCAACAATCTTGGGGTGTTGCTTGCTCATCTAAAAGAGTATGATAAGGCAGCATTCCATCTTGAACGAGCATTAGAGATTCGTAGGGCAAAGTTAGGCCACAGGCATCCGGATACGCGAAGTACACGGCAGAGTTTGGAGAATGTACGTTCAGAGATGCATTCCCAAGGGGATACGGAGAGCAGACCCCGTAAAAAGAAGAAGCGGTTACGCCGCAGGAAACCGAAAGCGCGTCAGGATGAAAAGCTATCGCATCCTGATGAGGTGAAGGGGGCAGAATGATGGTTGATTTCGCGTTGTGCAAAAAAGCAATAAGCCGTTACTCCATTAATGTAGTACTTTGTAAACTAAATTTTTTAATTGAATAGGAAAGTAAAAACCAGTATCACAGATTGATTATCTGTGACGCAGGTAGCCAACCTGCGATACTGTCTTTTGTTCGTACCAGTATCACAGATTGATTATCTGTGATACTGGTAGCCAACCTGCGAT
>JBCCFC010000422.1:0-9911 GCA_039029935.1 Chloroflexota bacterium | reverse complement strand
TAAGTTGTTTGTGTAGTTGAAACATATTAACCTTATAAATCTTACCAATATATAGTTGTGATATATCTATATACATACAATCCATTTACTATTATACGGAATGAATATGGGATAAACATGGGATAAGGCGGGTATTCACAGATAAATTTATAAATACCTCTTCAAAAAGTAGTATGTTGAGTCAAATATATACTGTTTCCGGTCAGCGTAAGAGGTTGGATAATATAATTTTTCAAGTAAAATAAAAAACACAGGCGTATTGATAACCAATAAACAAT
Source organism: Chloroflexota bacterium (assembly GCA_039029935.1). Classification (GTDB taxonomy): domain Bacteria; phylum Chloroflexota; class Anaerolineae; order Caldilineales; family Caldilineaceae. The sequence continues at coordinate 9,633 of JBCCFC010000422.1, read as the reverse complement.
ACGCCTGTGTATCTTTAAATAATTTGCGGTAAGTTGTTGTTCGTTAGTAAAGTACTACATATGTTTTGGCTTGTTTACTACCTTACTGTGCAGCCTTCACAGCCGTCCACAACTCATCATAAAGAAGTACACTCTCATCATCAACCTCGGTCAACCACTGCAATTTGTCCATGACTTCGGCCGGTGGATAGATGCTTGGGTCTTCCAGAATTTCTGGCAGAATGAATTCGTTGGCGGCCAAGTTCGGGCTACCATAATAGACAAAGTTGGTGATGCTTGCACCGACCTGAGCATCCAGCAGGTAGTTCATGAAGTGAACAGCCGTGTCATACCGTTCGCTCGATGCTGTGATACAGATATTGTCAAGCCATTTGACTGCGCCTTCATCTGGAATTGAGTAGTACCAGTTGCCGTCTCCTGTTTCCTCATTGACGGTCTCGTAATATGCCTGAGCAACACCACCGCTCCAACCTTGCGAAATGACAACCTCATCTGGAACCAGCAATGATGATGGATAGTCTTCGCTGTTAAAGGTCTTCCAGAATGGTTTTGCAGCCAGAATGGTTTCCAAGATTTGGTTCAACTCTTCTGGGTCTGTGGTATTTGGCGAGAGACCCAAATAGATGGCCGCTGCACCAGGCAACTCACGTGGATCATTCAGTACATTAATACCATCGCCCGCGTACTGCTCTAGCATAGCTGGGTCAAAGATGAACGACCAACTTGTGGGTGGGTTCTCTTCAAAGAACGCGTTGCCAGCACGATAGCCGATGCCAGTGGTTCCCCATTGGTAGGGCACACAGTGCTCGTTGCCTGGGTCAAATGGTGCATTCATGAACTGTGGGTCCATGTTGCCAATGTTAGACAGGCTACCCGTGTCAACCTTCGCCAACAGTTCTAGGTCGATCATAATGTCAACCATATAGTCACTAGGCACGATTACATCATAGCCCGTTGCCCCTGCCTGTAACTTCGCCAACAAGTCTTCATTTGATGCATAGGTGTCATAGGTAATCTTAACGCCATATTCGGCTTCGTAGTCCGCCAGAATTTGCTCATCAATATAGTCAGCCCAGTTATAGACGCTCAACTCTGCCGCCAACTGTGGACCATCAGATTCTTCTACACTGGCCTCAGCGTCACCAGCATCACCACTATCCGCCGCAGATTTCTCTGCCGCAGCAGGACCACCACCCGGACCACCCGCAGGACCGCCGGGCGCACAGGCCACCAACCCAAGCACTGCAATCAGTGCCATCAACATCATTAACTTTTTCATTCGTATTGTCCTTTTTGTGAAAGTATAGTGAATTTTATGTTTGACAATATTTATACATCGTCTGGTCTAGAAATCCGTTTCAACCAAGATATTTGGTCAAAGTCGGTATCGTAACTAGCCATCGCTGGAATTATGTCCGCCGTTGAATCAGCAGGGAAATAATCACTAACACTGTTGACCCCATAAACAACAGCGTTGAAATAGCATTAATTTCTGGTGAAATACCAAAACGAATTTTGGAGAAAATTAGCACGGGTAGTGTCGTTGACCCTGGTCCCGCCATAAAGAAGGTGATGACAAAATCATCCAGTGAGAGCGTGAAGGCAAGCAATGCGCCTGCGATGACACCGGGCATGAGCAGGGGCAATGTCACACGCCTGAAGGTTTGCCACGCGTTGGCTCCCAAATCGGCTGACGCCTCTTCCAATACGGCGTCCATGTCAGCCAGTCGAGCACGCACGACAATGGCGACAAAGGCAATGTTAAAGGCAACATGGGCAATGAGAATGGTGTAGCGACTGAGTGAAACGCCCAGAATCACAAAGAAGAGTAATGTGGAGAGTGCCATCACAATGTCAGGGATGATGATGGGCAGATATAAGATGGCGTCATAGGTGCGCTTGCCCCAGAATTTAAATCGTTCCATAGCAATCGCGGTCAACGTGCCAAGGATTGTGCTAACGACTGTGGACCAGCCCGCCAGCCACAGACTCACCCCCATAGCACTGCGCACGGCAGGGTCGCGGAAAACCTCGCCATACCAGTGTGTGCTAAATCCAGTCCACACGCTGACAAAGCGATTTTCGTTGAACGAGTACATGATGAGAATGACGATGGGCAAATAGAGAAAGAGAAACATCCCTATCGCCAGCCATGTCAGGGCGCGTTCATTGAACGATTTACGAATTCGGGCACGGGTTGCAGTTGCTGCAACAGCCATTCATTGCTCCTTATCAAACAGCCTGAAAACCTTGAAACGTTAAAAGGTTGAGTGCATTGTATTGTCACTTACTCAACCCACACCCTATTTATACTACCGATTTCAATTCTATGCAAACATAATGGGGTGATTTGCATAATATGCTGACAGCTTATGATTCTAAGCTCGTCAGCATAAACGCGCCAAATCCTACCAGCCCACCAATCAGCACCATCATCAACAGCAACTCAAGCTGGAAAATCGCACCGACAAAAGCGGCAGGCAATAATAACACCACCATCAACGCCAAGCAGAGATTGTCAAAACGGATACGTTGTATCATGCACAATACGTTTCCCTGTATTGCCAACAGGCTGACACCTAGTGCCAGCGTCCACAATGCTATCATCATAAGTTGATTACTAGCGGTAACACTCATTCTATCCTCCTCTTGTATAGCATGTCAGGTGGTCAGGTGGTCAGCTTGTCTGGCTAAAGTGCTGAAGTGCTGACAAACTGACTACCTGAAGTGCTAACCATCTGACGTGCTATATGTTTCTTCGTATTCAAAAAAGTTCCCATTCGGGACTATACAACTTGCACGATTTGACTTAGGCATGATTCGTCAAAAAGAAGCATGTGCAAATTGTACAGTCAGCATTGTCTATGATTGTGACAATTATTGGAAAGCAGTCTCAGATCATAGACGAATATGGATAAACGATCAACATACTGTGCATCTTGCATGAGAGATGCGCAGCTTTTTTTCATCGGTTCGGTGGTGTTGGTCAAATGTCGTTTGTGTTACCCTCTTTAAAACGATTCTAAATGTGAATTCAAGCGGGTAACATATGACAACAACTGTACCGACCAAATCAAGTTCCACATCTACTATAGTAACAATAGATACGAATATTTCTCAAAAGTTAACCAATGGGGCCGGCTCAACCAACGGCAAGGTGTCGCTGAATGGCAAAGCATCTACGACTGACAAAACATCTACCAAAGTCAAGCTTAACAAAGTTGAACAACTCAAGCTGAAAAAAAATCCACTCAGCCTGCTTGACGACATCTATCAGTGGGCAGATGAAGGGTTTGAGGCCATCCCACCTGAGTACTATGACTTCTTCAAATGGCATGGATTCTTCTATCGCAAACAGAATCCTGGCACATTTATGTTGCGGATGCGCATCTCCAACGGCGTCATGAACACCGCACAACTGCGTACAGTGGCTACGCTTTCGCGTGACTATGGTCGGGGCGTTGGTGATTTAACCACGCGCCAGAATATTCAGCTACGTTGGATTACGATTGAGCATATCCCGACGATTATCGAGACATTACAGGCGGTTGGGCTAGGCTCACAGCAGACGGGTATGGATAACTTCCGCAATGTGACAGGGTGTCCATTGACAGGGCTGACACATCATGAACAGACCGCTACACATCAATTGACAACGGCGACGGCACTCTCGTTGTTGGGGCCAGACTTTGCGAACATTCCCCGTAAATTTAACATTTCAATGAACGGCTGTCGGCTGGATTGCACACATGCCAAGACCAATGACATTGGCATGACGCCAGCAACGCGCAGGATGGGGAGCCGGGATGTGCCTGGCTTTAATGTGGTGGTTGGTGGGCATATGGGTGGCAAAACGCCTCATCTTGCGATACCACTGGACGCTTTTGTTCGCCCCATGCAAGCCCCAGCATTGTGTCGTGCCATTTTAACCGTTTTTCGCGACAACGGCAACCGTGCGGTTCGCGGCAAAGGACGCATGTGGTATCTGATTGACCAGTGGGGTATCGACCGCTTCCGTGATGAAGTCATGAAGGTGATGGGTGAGAATTTGCCTTCAGCAGGGGACTGTCAACTCTACACCAATCCGGACCCACTGGTACAGGACCACGTTGGTGTTCATCAACAGATACAGGATGGCTTGAGTTCGGTTGGCATGGTTGTCCCAACCGGGCGCATCAAGGCCGAGCAACTCTTTGCACTGTCTGATCTGGCGGACCTCTATGGGACACGCGAAATCCGCCTGACCAATGACCAGAATGTCATCATCCCCAACGTGCCCAACGAGAAAGTGGCAGCGTTATTAGACGAGCCGCTGCTTCAGGAGTGGAGTCCAACACCATCGGGTGTGATACGGGGACTGGTGACATGTACAGGCATCGACTACTGCCATTTTGCGCTTAACGACACCAAGGGGCTATCGCTCGACATCGCCCACAGATTGGAAGAGCGTCTGTCCGATAAAGACAAAATGGTTCGCCTCAACGTATCGGGCTGTGTCCATGCTTGTGGTCGCCATCGCGCATCAGAACTAGGCATGGAGGCGACACGGCTGCGACAGGATGGCAAAGTGATTGACGGCTTTAACCTCTTCGCTGGCGGTTCACTGGAAGGTGCAACATTGGGTGAGCTTACCCACAAAAAGGCAACTATCGACGAGACGGTTGATCTGTTGGCGAGTCAAATTTCAACGATTTATAAAGAGCGGGTCAGTTAGTCAGCCAGTCAGCACTTCAGCACTTCAGCACTTTAGGCTGACTAGCTGACAAGCTGATAACCCGACTAGCTGACAAGCTGATAACCCGACTAGCTGACTAGCTGACAGACTGACCTGCTAATTAATCACAAGAAGGAGAATTGATTACAATTGATTTTAAAAACAAAGCAACGAAAATTGATCTATTTAGTTTTAATACACCGCAAATGCGGGCATTCCATGTGACATGGTTTGCCTTCTTTCTCTGTTTCTTTGGCTGGTTTGGCATTGTGCCATTAATGAAAGGTGACAACGGCGTAATTGCCACAATTGGCTTGACACCAGCACAGGTGGGGAACTCGGTCATTGCGGCGGTTTCACTAACGATTATTGCCCGTCTCGCTATCGGTCCACTCTGCACCCTATATGGCTCACGCAAGGTCTACACGACGCTGCTCATTCTTGGCTCACTTCCAGTGATGGGCATCGGCTTGGCACAGACATCGACACAATTCATCATTGCCCGTGTACTCATCGGTACGATTGGCGCATCCTTTGTGATTACACAGTACCACACGAGCGTCATGTTTGCGCCCAATATTGTGGGGACGGCCAATGCAACCACAGCGGGCTGGGGGAATCTCGGTGGTGGTGTCACACAGGCGGTCATGCCGTTGATCTTTGCCGCTGTCCTCACCTTTGTCCCCGCAGCGATGGGGTGGCGTGTAGCGATGGTTGTGCCCGGGTTGGCGATGTTATTGACCGCTTCAGCCTACTGGTTCTTGACGCAAGATGCGCCGGATGGAAACTACACGGAACTGCGCGCCAAGGGTGAGATGCCACCAGCCAAGGACGCCAGTGGCACATTTATGGAAGCGATTAAAGACAAACGTGTCATTTCACTCTTCTTCATCTACGCTGCCTGTTTTGGGATTGAGTTGACCATCAACGGTACAGCCGCCCTCTATTTCTTTGACAAATATGTGGTGGACCCCTTTTCAATTTCAACGGGGAAGTGGTAGGAGTGAATACTGCGATAATTGCCAGAGGTCAGGGTATTGGTTTTGCAATTCCTATCAATATGACAAAGAATATTGTCTCACAGCTAAAAGATGGTGGCAAAGTTGTTAGAGGCTGGATAGGTGTTTATGTGCAGCAGGTTACTCCAGAGATAGCAGAGAGTCTTAATTTAAAAGATGACGGTGGCGCATTAGTTGCTGATATAACTGATGGAGGTCCTGCAGACAAAGCAGGTTTAAAGAGAGGCGATATTATAGTAGAGGTAAATGGAACTGTAATTGATGAGATGCCTGAGCTGCCAAAGCTAGTGGCTAGTTATGCTCCAGGAACTAAGACTAAAATGAAGGTCATTAGAGATGGCAAAGAAAAAGTTTTGAATGTAAAACTTGGCGAACTACCTGAAAATGGCACTAAAGTATCTACTAGGAGCCCTGACAAAGATGTTGAGAAAAAATTGGGTCTCATTGTTCAGGATATTACTCCTCAAGTTAAAAACAAATTAGGGCTCGAGTCTTCTGACGGTGTAGTAATAACCAATGTGGGCGCTGGGAGTGTTGCAGCAGAAGCGGGTCTTGTCAGAGGGGATGTTATTTTAGAAATCAATAAAAAAGAGATAGCTAATCTCGATGATTATAGAAAACAAGTTGATACTTCAAAGGAAGATCAAAGTCTCCTTTTCTTAGTAAAACGAGGATCAAACACAATATATGCTGCACTAAAACCTGAGGTTAAAGATGACAAAGGTTAACGATCGATTAAAGGAGTTAGGTATTAAATTACCTGATCCCCCGGATCCTTTAGGTGCTTATGTACCATATGTGATCTCAGGCAATCTATTGTTTATCTCAGGACAGCTTCCCCTCAAAGATGGAAATTTAACTTTCAAAGGTAAAGTCGGAGCAGATGTTACTCCTGAGCAAGGATACCAAGCTGCCAGAGATGCCTCCATTAATGCACTCGCAGTTATCGGTAAAGCCCTTGGTGATTTTGGCAAAATTAGACGAATAGTAAAGGTAACTGGATATGTCTCTAGTGCCGAAGGATTCACAGCACAAGCCGGTGTTCTAAATGGCGCATCAGACTTTTTCTTTGAAGTTTTCAGTGATATGGGAAAGCATGCAAGGGTTGCTGTGGGCGTGGCAGAGCTTCCTGCCGATTCCCCGGTTGAGATTGAAGTAATAGCTGAAATCGAAGTCTAATGTTATCTTTTCTTAGATGAAAAATGACATGCGGCTATATCTCTACTCTGATTCCCCATCCCCATCACTAGAAATTTCCTATATTGAAGAGAATCTAAAGCAATACGGACTACAAATTGAAAACAGAGGATCTCTTCTGGATTTTCTATCGACTACACCAGATGATATTGGAAAATTGGCTAAAGAATTATCCTCGATTCTGATAACAGATATAGAAAATCCGCTTAACTTAACTAATACTTCGAGTGGCTCGGATATTGAGAGTGAATTTAGTTCACTTATGCGCCAAGAGATCGTGCCAGGAAAGTTCTATGACGGACTCTGGATGCAGAGGATCCTATATCGGCTACTTTCTGATAGGCTAGGTGAAGAGCTAGCTGATGGAAGTATTCATTTAATCTTCACAGGAAGGCTCTTTGGAACATTTGAAGATAGAAGATATCATGCGAGAGTTGTACTGATGGGCACACCATCATTAATTTCAACCTCAGGATTAGTAGAAGCTCCTGCAAAGCCCAAGGAATACTATTATGTTAGAGGGAGGATGATACAGAGTGGTATGGATACAAGTGAGCTCGATTCAATGTATAAGGGAAGGTTTGTAGAATATGACGATCCAAAGATCTCATCAATATTGGTATCTTATGCCCTTCAAGTAATTTCATATGAAAAAACTGGGGAGGCTTTTTGTGATGATCCAGAGTGTTGCTTATCAAACTCCCACTGGCAAGAAGAGGTGCTAAATATTCAATATGAAGGTGTTCTTTGTGATAAGTGTAAAGTTTATTTAGAGCTAAAATAAAAAAAGGGAACAAACTACGTGAGCTTATTCCCTTTAGAGTTTTAAAATTTGATATTAAATAATGTTAAGCCTGCCCATCGCCATTCTTTAGAATGTCGATAGCCACCTCTGCCGCTTTCTTACCTGAAAGTAGCATTCCACCAAATGTTGGGCCCATTCTTGGGAGACCATAAGTGGTATTTACAGACATTCCACATGCAATCAGACCAGGGTGAACAAGTCCTGTATATTCAACTAGAGCTTCCTCTGACTTTTCAACCCACATGGAACCATGTCCTGGGAGTTTTTTGTAAAGTCCTTGCTGAGATAGTCTATTTACACAGTAAGCATCGTGTCCTGTAGCATCTATTACGAGCTTAGATTCTATAGCAATAGGATCAAGACAAGTAATTTCTTTAGGCATATTGGCAATTGGTGTCCAGTTAATAACAATTCCAGCAACTCGGCCATTTTCTCTATATACAAGATCATCAAACATAGTCATATTTCTTATTTTTGCTCCAGCCTCACAAGTCATAGCAATTAGCTTAGAGCATGCGTAAGGACCATCTGCAACACAAAGACCAGGTTCTACTTCGTCATATGGAACTTCAATTTCATCAAGTACTTCGTTGCCAGGTGTTCTTACAGTTACTTTGTTCATCAAATAACCACCAATCCAGAATCCGCCACCAAGATAGTTCATTCTCTCAACTAGGAGCACTTTGTATTTTGCTTTTGCAATGTCTTTTGCAGCAACAAGACCACTTGGGCCTGCCCCAACAACAATTACATCACTATCAATATATTCATTAAACTCATTTGAAAAGCCCTCAACAATCGCTCTGGTTACTTCTTTTTCACCTATTGGGGCAAACTTTGTAGTATCAGCCATGAAGCAATTACCTCCGTAAAATCACTCAATTAGTCCGTTTTAATCTATCACAGATTGAGGGTGCGTCAACTCTGAGGGCATTGTTATTTTAGATTCTTTAATCTGGCACAATATCTGTTTATAAGTTATTTTATTACACGTCCTATATTAAGCCTATCATCCCTTATATTAGACACGGAGGTCTAAATGTCAGGTTATCTCAGATCAATTTTTATTGTTTTTATATTTCTATTTATTTGTGCATATCAATCAATGGCTGGCCTTATTGTTGAGAGGGAAAGATATGAAAAAGGCGGAGGGGAAAGAGTTAGTGGTACAATCTACATTCAGGAAAATAAACTTAAATTTTTTGATGAAGAAGGCCAATTTTATGCCATATTCGATCTGAACACCGGAGAGATGATACAGGTTGATAACCTTTCTAGAACATATTCAACAACAAGAGCTGACGACTACTTTGCATATTACAAACAGTATGCACAAAGAATGGAGGCTGCAATGAGACAACAACTCTCTGAGCTTCCTCCAAACAAAAGAGAACAAGCAGAAGCTATGATGAAACGCCAGGGGATCGCCCTTCCAGGCAGTAATGGAAAATCGTCAGATATATCCTCTAAAAAGACTAGTGATACTAAAAAGATTGCGGGATATGAGTCGGTAAAGTATGAAATATATGTAGATGGTAGACTGGAAGAAGAAATTTGGATAACCAGCGACGAGCGTTTTAAGCAAGAAGTAGACATTGAGAAGATGACTCAATACCTAAGTGAACTTAGAGCAATTGACCATAGCCTTGGTGGGAATGGAAATTCTGATGCTAAGGCATATGTAGAGGTTTTTAGCTCGGGATTTCCAATGAAGACAATCGACTATCCAGTATATGGGAATGAAATCATAGAGCAGACCGTGAAAGTATCTAATAAGAATATAGACAACAATGAGTTCACAGCTCCTTTGGGTTATAGAAAGGTAGAACTCAAAGAAATGCTACAGCTAACAAATTAACCAGACAAGCAAAAACTGAATAGCTACAGAATAATTACTC
>JBCCFC010000421.1:0-9965 GCA_039029935.1 Chloroflexota bacterium | reverse complement strand
GCTTAATGTGCAGGACACGACACCAATGCAAGTTGTCCGTGATGAGACAACTTTGCCGGGAACACCCTTTAATTATGCCAACCCGTCAATGCCAGCCCATTTTACCGGACGGAACGTCCGCAACTTAGACAACACGCCGATCACTAACACGGTGACAAACGAAGGGGCGACCTTGGGGCGTGTTCTTTTCTATGATCCAAAATTGTCCGTTGACGACACCGTCTCGTGTAGCTCGTGCCATCTGCAATCGCATGGGTTCTCGGACCCCAACCAATTTAGCTTAGGGGTCAATGGGTTGACCGCGCGCAATTCAATGGGACTTGCCAACAGCCGCTATTACCCCAATGGCAAATTCTTCTGGGATGAGCGTGCGGCAACGCTGGAACACCAAATCCTGATGCCGATTCAGGATCCAGTTGAGATGAATTTGACGCTTGAAGCACTTGTCCTCAAATTAGAGGCGACGACCTATTATCCTGCACTCTTTCAGGATGCATTTGGGGATAATCAGATTACAACGGAACGTATTGCGCTGGCCGTATCACAATTTATACGCTCAATGGACTCCTATAACTCACGGCTGGATCAAGCACTGGTTGCAGACCCTGTTAACCTGAGTTCGTTGACCGCACAAGAACTGCGTGGGCGTGATGTGTTCAATGGCCCACCTGTTGGATGTGACCGATGTCACCGCATGGAGTTACAGGTGGCAGAGGAAGCACTCAACAATGGGCTGGATGCCGTCCTTACTGATTTAGGATTGGGTGGCGCCAATGGGGTTGCCACAGATGAGGGTAAATTCAAAGTGCCATCCCTGCGTAACATCGAGTTGACCGGACCTTACATGCATGATGGTCGTTTCCAGACGTTAGAAGAGGTTGTTGAATTTTACAACTCGCAAATCCAAATCTCTCCCAATATTGACGACCGTCTAGTCCGGCGTAACGGCAATCCTGTACGCTTCAATTTAAGCGATGATGATAAGGCTGCCTTGGTCGCCTATATGAAAACGTTCACTGATGATACCTTCACAAACGACCCTAAATTTTCCGATCCCTTTGCAACTGCTCTACCTACAGAGACACCCACACCAACCGTTACACCCACACCAACACCAACGAGATTGCCAGAGGATCAACCACGCAATGTGATGCTGGTGATTGTTGATGATGTCGGTGTCGATATCATCGAACGCTATGCCGAGGGCAGCGTCACCGCCAAGACACCTCGTTTGGATACACTGTTTGATCAGGGTGTCCTCTTCCGCAATGCATGGGCATCACCCGTCTGTTCACCCACACGGGCCAACATGCTCACGGGTCGCTTGGGCTTCCGCACAGGGGTTGGGTCGGTCACGGACAGTGGCAATCTGGGCATCAACGTATCGGAGTTTAGCTTGCCCAAAGCACTAGATGCCAACCCAACACTGGACTTTGCACACGCTAGCATTGGTAAATGGCATACAGGTGCCGAAGGCAGTAGCCTTCGAAATGCACCCAACGCAATCGGCTATGACTATTTTGCAGGGACACTGCGCACGGTAGGTAATGACTATTTTAACTGGACCAAAACGGTCAATGGTGTGGATGAAGCTGTCGTTGACAGCTATGCGACCACCGAAAACGTTAAAGATGCCGAAGATTGGTTAAATACGCTGTCCCCGGGTAAACCTTGGTTTATGTGGCTTGCGTTCAATGCTCCCCACTCGCCATTCCATCTGCCACCACTGGAGTTGCACAGTTCAGATACATTGACCAACAGCCAAGCAGCGATTGATGCGGACCCTGTACCTTATTACAATGCGGCTGTTGAAGCCATTGACACCGAGTTAGGCAACTTGCTCGACTCTCTGCCAGCCGATGTGCGGGCTAACACGACCATTATCTTTGTCGGCGATAATGGGACACCGCGTGCGATCACAGAGCGGCCATTCATCGTCAGCCGAGCCAAAGGATCACTCTATGAAGGGGGCATCAATGTCCCATTGCTGATTTCAGGGCCAGATGTGGTATCACCCAATCGCGAGTCGGATGCATTGGTTCATGTCGTTGATATCTATGCAACGGCCTTGGAACTGATGGGCGTTGATGTAGGGGCCACTGTTCCCAACACGATCACCATTGACAGCGTGAGCATGGTTCCGTATCTATCCAACACCACCAACCCCAATGCACGCGAATGGGTTGTGTCCGAGATATTCAATGCAACACCTGGGGCCGATGATGGCAAGACGATTCGTAACCAGACCTATAAACTGATTCGCTATGATGATGGGCGTGAAGAATTCTACAATCTTCCCGCTGATGCATTTGAAGCTGACAACTTATTGTTACGCACACTCTCTGATGTCGAAGAGGCAAATTACTGTGCATTGTACCAAAGTCTGATCGATTTGATGGCGACTGAGCCAAGCGCGCCAGTCTATGCACTACCAGCAATTTGTGCAACCGAGACTGCGACACCGACCAGCACATCAACGGCCACCGCTACGAGTGCTGCGGCAAGTACAGCAACCAGTACTGCGACAGCAACACCGACAATGACGCTAACGGGTATACCTGCTAGTACGGAGACGCCAACAGCCACGGCAACGCCTGTGCCTACTGATACCCCAACCAGTACGGCCACTAGCACAGAGACTGCGACATCCACACCTGTGCCCACTGATATCCCAACCAGTACGGCCACTAGCACAGAGACTGCGACATCCACACCTGTGCCCACTGATACCCCAACCAGTACGGCCACTAGCACAGAGACTGCGACTGCGACCGCGACGGCAACATCCACCAATACAGCGACTTTGACACCTGTGCCAACTGATACGCCGACTGCGACACCGACGCACACGGATACGCCTGTGCCAACTGCCACTCCGACTGCAACATCTACAGCGACTAGTACGGCAACCAGTACAGCTACAAGCACTGCAACGGCGACTATGACAGCGACGGCGACAGCCACGCCTACCAATAGCCCACCGATTGTGGTTGACGACACGGCGCAGACACAGGAGAACACGACTGTGGTGATTCCTGTCCTCGACAATGATAGCGACCCTGAAGGGGGACGGCTACAGATTGTGACCATCGGTTCACCATCATCGGGGCAGGCATCTGCACGGGGCAACAGTGCCATCCGTTATCGCCCAGATCGCAATTTCAACGGCACAGACCAATTTACTTACACTGTGATTGATGCACAGGGTGCGCAGACAACAGGCACAGTGACGGTCACAATTATCGGCACAAATAATCCGCCTCGCGGGGTCAACGATACTGTGACAATGGACGAAGACACCAGCGTCAACATTGTCGTGCTATCCAACGATACGGACGCAGAAGGGGATGTACTGACCGTCACTGGCATCACGCAATCGCCTCGACGCGGCACTGTGACCGTACAGGCGGACAATACCATCGACTATGAGCCGAACCCTGACTTTAATGGCACAGATCGCTTTGTCTACACACTTGCAGACAGTGCGGGCGGTACAGATGTCGCACGCGTCTCCATCACAATCCAGCCAGTGGTCGATCAACCTGCGGGGATTCAAGATGCACAGTTGGTTGAACCAGGGCAATCTGTCCAATTTGATCCGCTCGCCAATGACATCAATCCAGATGCAGGAACACGGGCACGCTCTAGCTCAATGCAGGTAGAAACCGTTGGACAACCACAGAATGGTACAGCGACACTGGGTGATGACGGTCTTGTCAGTTACCAGCCAGATGCCGATTTCCAAGGCCGCGACACCTTTACCTATACAATCCAAGCGAGCCAATCTGCCAGAGCAGTACAACAGACAGCAGTACAACAAACATCGGAGGGCCAAATTACGATTATTGTTGGTGCAGATGATGCAATGGTACAAGCCGCAGATGACCAAGCTGAGGGGCAAGAGGATCGTGCCTTGGTGATTAATGTGTTGGGCAACGATGTCAGCCAGGGGGATGCAGCCCTGAGTATCATCGGTGTCAATCGTGGATTGGGTCATGTGCAAGTCAACGAAGATAACACCTTGACCTATACACCGCTCGCCGATTTTAGTGGTCAAGATACGGTTGAGTATATTGTGGCCGATGACGGTGCAACAGGCACTCAGGGCGCAGATATCGCCGTTGTCACCATCAACATCGCCGCCGTCAACGATACACCAACCGCAGAGGCTGACACCGTGACCACCGATGAAGATGTCGCTGTCACCATTGCCGTGTTAGACAACGATAGCGATGCAGAAGGGGATGCCCTACGTGTCCAATCAGTCAACCAACCAACGTTCGGTGAAATCGTGATTGGTGAAGATGGCTTGCTCCAATACACACCCAATGCTGATTTCCGAGGGAATGAACGGTTCACCTATGTCGTGGCAGACAGCAACGACGCTACGGACACGGGTGTTGTGGATATCACCGTTACATCGGTCAATGACACCCCTGTGGCAAGTGATGACCTAGCACTCATGAACCTAGAGGCAGAGTCAGGCAATGTGGTTTTCATTGATGTCCTAGCCAATGACTTCGACATTGATGGGGATGAATTAAGTATCGCCACGTTGACAGCACCAGCCTATGGTACAGTGTCGCAGCATGAAGTCACTCAAGTCAGCTATCAGATCAATGCTGAAGATATCAACATGACTGCTGCCGTGTTCACGGATACCTTTGACTACACTGTTCAAGACAGTAACGGTGCAGAAGCAACAGCCAACGTGACAGTCTTTGTTCAGAATCTACAGCCAGAGGTGACTGAGCCAGAGGTGACTGAGCCAGAGGTGACTGAACCAGAAACAACTGAACCAGAGGTGACTGAACCAGAAACAACTGAACCAGAAACAACTGAACCAGAGGCGACTGTACCAGACACAGGGACACCGGAGGACGAGCCAGTTGAGTCAACGCCAACGGACGAAGAAACTGCAACGGTTCCAGAAACAGAGCCTGTGACACAACCTGAATCTGAGGCAGTGCAGCAACTCTTCCTACCGATTGTCAGCCGTTAGGGAATTGGTATAAATTGGAGTATGAACCCATTTGACCAATCTAGCTGACAAGAGATTGGTCAAATGGGCGGGCGCTTTGGGAGGTGAGTACAAAATCTAGTGTGCCAGCAAAGCTCAATGCTTCTCCTCCAAAGGTCTGGAAATCATACATTGTGACCCTCGGGTAGTATAACCAAAAAAGGTGAGTGTAGAACCTAATTATAGGTTCCACACTCACCTTTTTGGTTGCATAGGAAAGTATAAAATCAGCCAAGGGGCACAGTTAGGTTCTGGCTGAAAGCTGATAGCTGAGTAGCTGAAAGCCTTTTTTATTGACGATTGTAATTATTTAACTTAGAATGCCGCCGTCGAGAAAACCACATGAAACGGCATACAGTAAATCATCACGCCTGAATATTGAGACAAATCCACATCTTCAGGAATCTCATAATTTTGGCTGCCAATATTGCCTTTCAGCGAACCCAAGTCGATGTAGTTGCCCAGCTCGCTGTGGCTTTTGGCGTCAATGTTTTCAACAAGCAGTACATGCAAGTCAGGTCCGTTGGTGCTGTTAAAGTCTTCAAAGCGCAAAATACGGTTTGTTCCCTGCGCAAAGATTGTGGCCGTGCCAGACCCTTTATGAAAACTATCCGCATCTTGGAAGGTTCCATTCGCCTCAACCACCCACTCATCACTATCCTCAGCCTCACTGCTTGCTTCCGGCATTTCCTCTTCCATCGGATGGTCAGGCATCTTTGCCGCCATTTCCATGACTCGCTCTTCTAGCGCATCAACCTGTGCTTCATCCATCTCATCCATCATACCGTCTTCCATCACTTTATCCATGACGGCAACGGCTTCTGTCTCCGCCTCTTCTGGTGACATGGCCGCGATTTCTTCCATCGTCGGCACATCAAAAGGGAATGCTTCATCAACCACATCATCGCGGAAAAGGGGTGAAAGTAACCACCAGCCGACGATAATGGCAACAATGAGCGCAAGAATGGCAACTGGGATGACGATCCCGCGATTTTTGATTAGAAATTTCATGATGATATCCTTCGTCTATACAGTATAAGGGCATAACGTCAGCGTCGTGACAGCGTTGGACCTTCGGGAGGTGAGTACAACGTCTATATTTGCCAGAGTGACTCGATACTCACTTCCCGAAGGTCCAGATCGCAAATTATGCCCTCATACAGCCTCGGTTATTCACCTTCGACAATCTCGATTTTGTCAATGGTATCGGCTGCGGTCAACGCGGTCAACACATCTACACCTTCGACAACTTGCCCAAAGAAGCTGAAATCTTGTAATGCCTGTGGTGGTGGCACAATGAGGGCAAGCAGAAGTTGACTGCTGCTGCTGACCGTGCCATTGCCTGTTGGCACATAGGCAATCATACCAATCGCAAGCTCAATATCGCTTCCCTTTTCACCGGTGAGTTGATAGCCCGCATCGCTGAGTGGGTTGTTATCCGGTGAACCAAAAATTGTCACTTGGTCAGGGATCACTTGATTCACAGGTACACCGTCATAGAAGCCTAAGTTTGACAGCAGGACAAAATTATTGACGCTGACGGGTGCTTGATCTGCATAAAGCTCAAGCGTCATCTCACCTTGGCTGGTGGTGATAATGGCCTTGTATGTTTGTGTCTCATCAATCACAACCTCTGGCGGTGCATTAAAGTAATTCGCACGCTCCGCCGGTTCCATTGCCGCCAGCGGTCGCTCATCCGCATCAACACTGCTCGCTGCAAATGGTGTTGGTGTTGGCAGTGGTGTTGGGGTCGGCGGGGCTGGCGTGGGTGTTGCAAGGATGCTCTCATCGCTCTCTTCAATGAGCACAGTCTCAATTACGTCCCCACCAAATCCTGGATTACTATTGGGATCACGACGTGTGATCTGGTCAAGGACATCGTTACCTTCAATCACCTCGCCAAAAATTGTATGACGGTCATTGAGATGAGACGTTGGCCCAAAGGTGATAAAAATCTGGCTACCGTTGGTGCGTGGCCCACGATTTGCCATTGCCAATAGCCCAGCGCGGTCAAAGCCGAGACCAGGATAAAATTCATCTTCAAATTCATAGCCGGGTCCACCAGCCCCTGTGCCCGTCGGGTCCCCCGCCTGCGCCATAAATCCATCCAACACACGGTGGAACGTTGTATTATCATAGTAACCATCACGCGCCAAGAAGACAAAATTATTCACGGTCACGGGCGCACGTTGGGCAAATAGTTGCAGTTTAATGTCACCCTTCTCTGTGACCAAAGTCGCATAGTAATATTGGCTGGTGTCAATTGTCATGGCTGGTGGTGCGCTATACATAGCATTGCGCGCCGCTGGCTCCAAATCACCTGCACGTACAGTATCACTACTTCGCGCATCAGAACCAGCATCTTCTGCTTGTGCATCCTGTGCATCGCTGGCGGGTTCCTCTTGCACTGGCTCTTCCTCGGCTGCGGCTTCACCGTCTGTTGATTCGCCCTCTGCTGGGTCCTCAGCCTCGGATGATTCCGTTTCAGAGGCCTCCGTTGCGGTTGTCTCAGACTCACTGGCATCGGTAGCTGGCTGTGAGTCTGGTGCAGCACAAGCCGCTAGGATAAATATACTGGCAAATATACTGGCACATACAATAAAATATCTAAGCATGTTCTTGTTCAATCTAGACTCCTGTCTTATATAAAATTTTGATTAGATTCTTGTTAATTTCTAAATAATAAAAGCCGAAACATTCCACCTTCAAAACTAAATTTAGGTGTTGGTTTGCCTGCCTGTTGGCTGGCGTAAACAATTTTCTGTGTGCCACTGCCCCAGTTTTCAAACAGCCCCATTTGATAGAAAATCTTGGCAATTAGTTTGTTCCCGGGACGAGATGGGTGCATTTGATAGAGTCTTTCAATGGTAATCGTTGGCTCAAATAAATGACCTGGATTATAAAACGAAATGTGTTGGGGACGGACTTCGACTGTACTTTTGATGTCCTGTCTATAGTCGCGGTGAACAATCATATTGACAATGGCTTCTCGCAGTACAGGATGTGGATATTCGTTAATTTTTTTGTGTTGAGTATTGTCTATGCCTGCTATCTGTTGTGTTGGCTTTGTAAACGTTTGCCTGAGTGAACCAACTAAAAATGCAAACGTTTTGTGATAATTATCAATCAGCGTATCTGAGTACTCATGATAATTCGTGATGACATCATATCCCAGTTCATCATTAAAGTGTCCACATTTAATTTCATAGCGATGGGAAAAGAATTTTTGTGGATTTTTTCCAAATAAAAGCAAAGCTGCATTGGTGATGCCCTTGTTTGTCATCAAATCAAGTTTTTGAAGGATCATATCTGCGGGAAAGAGTAAATTTTCATTTAAGTTTCTTACGGCATTGGCTGTTTCCAAAAATGTATGAAGAGACTCCATATGAATATCATCGATGGTGGCATCTGCCTGAGTTTGATAATCAAATCCGTATCCGTTTAGTCTTTGCATGAGCATTTGCTCATAATGTACTTGATCCAGTCTTTGGTTGGTCGGACCAACACGCAAATAGGGTCGCCCATAGGCAAGATGGGGTTTGAGTGGGCTTTCTTCAATGGATACCGCAATACATGATTTACCTTCAATTTCTATCTTTTCAACTGTTGGGTAGAGCTTTGGATCCGTGTTTAATTTGATGGTATTGACAATATTTTTGAGCGTATCCTCGGAAACCTGCTGCCCAACAATATTCCCATCATCGGTGATACCAAAAAATAAATAACCACCTCTTTGGTTGGCAAATGCACAAATAGATTCGGTTGCTTCACGCAGCAATTTGGTGGATTTCTTAAATTCAATTGTTTGAGATTCGCCTGAACGAATCAATGTTTGCCAGTCTGTCATAAAAATACGCTACATCAAAAAAACTTATGAAGGTCTAACACCACCGTGACGAAATTCTAGCCACCAAATCCCATATAAAACCGTAAGTAGGAGTACAACGGCCAATGCAAACGCCTCCAGAAAACTTGCTTGTGTCACAAAGACCGCCGCTACGCCAGCAACGCCAGCCAACAGATAACAGATGAAAACCGCTTCTCGTCGGCTACCCAGCAAAAAGGCGAGTCGATGGCTGATATGGTCTTTGCCTGGCGTTGTAAATGGATTTTTCCCACGACGGAGGCGGCTGATAAAGACCAATGTTGTATCAAAAATGGGCAATCCCATGACAAAAATAGGGATAAGCCATGAATAATTTTTCTCAATGAGTGGAAATCGCAGCTTAATGGCAACGGCTGAGAGCAAAAAGCCAATAAACAGGCTCCCTGTATCTCCCATAAAAATGTGTGCTGGATTCCAGTTATGAATCAAAAATCCAGCACATGCTCCTGCCAAAGCCCCTGCCAAAATACCAACCAAATATTGATCACTCATGCTCGCAAGTAAGGTAAAGAACACCGCACCTATCATCGCAATACCGCCTGATAGACCATCCATGTTATCAAGTAGATTGAGCGCGTTGGTGATGCCTGTCACCCATAGAATGGTAATGATGATGTCAAAGACGCCCCCAAACAGTTGGACTTGAATGCCACTCAAGATGAGAATACCTGCCGCAACGGCCTGCCCTGCCAACTTGACATAGCTGCCAAGCCCCCATGTATCATCGACTAACCCCATCAAACTGATCAACGTGGCACCGATAAATATCCCAACCAGTTCGGAAATATAGGCTCTGCTGCCAAAGAACAGGAGCGCAATAATAAACGCCAGATAAATCGCAGCCCCGCCCAAAAGAGGCACAGGATTTGCATGGATTTTTCGTGATGCTGGACGGTCCAGTACACCAAATCGAATCGCCACTTGACGAATGACGGGTGTTCCACCAACTGCCAAAATAAGCGCACTCGCTGCCATTAATAGATAAGGTGCCATTATTTAATCTCTCTTGAACATGCTAGATTTCGAACAATTATGTAAACACAGGCTAAAGTAGGTCAG
>JBCCFC010000420.1:0-9966 GCA_039029935.1 Chloroflexota bacterium | reverse complement strand
CTATTTCAATCACGATTGTTAGACTGACCTCATCAGTCTTTTTCTCTTAATCTATTTTAGCCGCCCTTTGCTTTTTTGTCTATTTCTGACCACATTCCCCTTTTAAGTGCGGTCCTACCACATTGTGCGCATCGATCATTTTCGCGGATTTGCGGGCTATTGGGCTGTGCCTGCGGATGAAGAAACCGCCATCAATGGCGAATGGCGCACCGGGCCAGGGGAAGACCTCTTTTTTACAATTCAGCAAAAGCTGGGTTCACAGCTACCCATTATTGCCGAGGATTTGGGTGAAATCACACCCGATGTGATTAAACTGCGGGACCAGTTTAACCTCCCCGGCATGAAAATTTTGCAGTTTGCCTTTGGCACAGACGGCAGCGAGTTGTTTTTGCCGCATAATTACACCCAAAACTTTGTGGTCTATTCGGGTACACATGACAATGATACCGCCGTTGGTTGGTATCAAGAGAGTAGCACGGAGAAAGAGCGCGATTTTTTTCGCAAGTATTTCCGCACGTCGGGACACGAAGTGTCCTGGACCTTGATGGAAGCGGCCTTCAGCAGCGTTGCCAACACCGCCATTGTGCCGTTGCAAGACCTGCTTTCATTGGGGACAGAGGCGCGTATGAATTTGCCGGGGAGAGCCGATGGCAACTGGTCATGGAGATATACTACTCATCAACTATCGGATGAAGGTATCAAAAATCGGCTGCAAGAGATCACGCTGCTCTATGGGCGTCATCCAAGTGTCTATGAAAAAAAAGAAGTTGAACAGGACTAGATAAATGGAGATTCTAGCAGCCGTTATTGGTGGATTGTTCTCGCTTGTAGGAATATGGTATGCTAACCATATGCAGGAGAAGCGTGCTGAGAAACGCTATCAGATGCATCATCAACCAACTACAACATACGCTCAAGACAACATCACAGTAGGGAAAATAGACCTGCCAGCCTCAGAAGCTGCTCACGCAGTGGCTATTGGTAGAAATGCGACTGTTCATGTCTCACCGCACGCAAACGCATCTCCACTGCCTACATCACCGCCCCCTGTCACAGCATCACCTATTGCGTTCTCTAACGAGAACCAAAAGACACTTGTGGGAGCGATTGCCCGAATTGGATACGGCGTTGTCCTTTTCTTTTTAGACATTATTGTATTGATGACAGTCGTTTCTTCTTTCAATTTGAATGAGCGTGAACCTTGGTGGGAAGTATGGTTTTCCATTCTTGTGTTCGGCGCACTTCCAGTATACGCATGTTACTTAGTCATATCAGGCATTTATTTGTTTTTTAAACGTGCCTTTGATAAAGGCACTCGGTTAATGAATCAATCATAAAATGGCATCTACAAATAACGCAGAAATTTTAGAGAATACAAACGTCATCAGCGCGGCGGTCAGCCATTCTGCTGCCGAAGATGCGCTGACCAAATATATGGACCAGCCTTGGTTGACCTCGGTCTCACGTCCCTTTTTGTTGGCCGCTATGATCACGTGCCTAGACATCGCCTTCATGATGTTTCTCTCACGCTTTATCACGCTGCCCCCTGCGCTGGTCAACTTGGTCATCAGTCTGAGCGCATTGGCCGCGTTGGTAAGTTGCTCCACAGCCACCATTTTGGCACAGCCATCCCAGCGCGAACGGCGCACAGGGGGATATCGTATCGCCGAATTCATGCTGCTCATGGCATTAACGCGACTTTCGATCTGGGTCACAACTGGAACATTTCCCGATTTTATGACCTTTCTCTCTGCACCGCTGACATCTATTTTTGATGGCTACTTTGTGCTGGGTATGTTGATGGTTGGCATATCATGGCTGTTGACCACTGGCATGACAAGTGACCTAATGGCGTTGGCCCTGCAACCAGAGGAGATTCAATCGCTCGAACAGGCCAATTCGCGCTCCTATGAGCGCGATGTCACGCGTGCGGGTTATGTGGATCGACGGGTTGTGCTGGGACGGTTTACGACATGGTGGATTGTCGGTGGCGTCTTTCTTGTCATGCTCTCGGCCAGCACCAGAGTTGATTTTTCATCCGGTCAACCCGCATTCCTGCTCAACCAAAGCACAAATGTTGCCGCCATTGGTGTCACCATTCTCTACTTTCTTTGTGGATTGTTGCTGATCAGCCAAGGACAACTTGCCCTGCTACGGGCGCGCTGGACCATCCAAAAAATCCCCAGTGCAGGTGGTATTTTACGCAATTGGTCATTTTATGTCTTAATCATGGTCGCCGCCATCGCCGTAGTCTCTGCCCTGCTACCGCTTGGACGCACCTTTTGGCTGGCAAACATTCTGTGGGCAATCATCTCCTATAGTTATCTGGCGGTTGTCTCCGTCTTCCAGTTCATTCTTTTTCTCATCATGTTGCTCTTTGCAGGTCAAGGTGGCGCAGAAGAGGAACAAGCCCCCGCACAAGAACGTTTTGATATCACCTCTTTTCCAACGCCAGAACCCGCACCACCTGGTGCCGAGATTCCTCCCTGGGCTGGTGGTACAATCTTCTGGATTGTGATGGCATTTTTTCTGGGCTATATGATCTTAATTTATTTCCGAGGCAAGGGACTCAATCTCGCATGGTTGGCAACCTTCTGGAAAATGTTGCGAACACGCTGGGCATCGCTATTTGGAGCATATCAAACATGGCAGCGGTCAATTGTGCGTGGCGAAAATCCATTGAAAGCCGCCAATACTGCATTGGGGGGCAATCGGCGTCGTTCATGGCAACGTTGGCAAGACCGCGAGCCAGATGAACAGGTCGAGTACTTTTATCTCTCCATGTTGCAGGAGGCAGAGCAAGCAGGGGTCCCCCGAAAGCAAGCTGAAACACCGTTACAATTTGCCCCTCGGCTTTCAGAGAATTTGGCAGGGAACCTGGCTGGGAACTTGACTGAGGATGTTCACAATCACGATGATGGCGAAATGACTGATGGACAAAAAGAACAGCTCATAGAGTCATCGAGCCAGCTTTCTGACGAACAGCGGCAGTCTGTGCATCGTTTGACAGACGCCTTCTTACAGGTACGCTATGCCGGGCGATCTGTTTCAAGGGAGCAAATTCCCCCTTTACAACGTTTATGGGAGTGGATTTGTAAGGTACTGAGACGCTAAAACACCGCAATTTTCATCGAACATCGCAATTGTACAGCACTTTTTGACAAACTTAAAAAAAACTTGCTTGACGCCTTTGATTTCCCCTGTTATAATCATACTATTCACTAAATTTATTCTTACACAATTTTCGTGATTGATATTTGTGGTAGGACCTTCGGGGGTGACACGAAACATATGCATCATCTTATTCATATGTTTCGTGTATATCATCGTCACTTCCCAAAAGTCTGACTACGCACGTTGGATTGTGGTGGATAAATTTAGCAATCCATATTTCTATAATTAGTTTCTAATCCATTTCTATGGAACAAGAAACTATAGTATCATTAAGGGATGAATACCCGTATAATATATAATATATTTTAAGGGTAATCCTTTAACAAAACAACCTAATCCGCTATCGTTTATATGAACAGTCTTTATCATAATAGATTGTTTTTAAGGATAGCCAATGAGATTCTTTATTTGGTATGAGTGACGTAAATACAACACAACAATCTGATATCATCAGCGACCTCGAACTCTTTGAACGTTATTTGGAAGAAAGTTTCGAGCTTGATCTTCCAGAACGAGGTGATCTGCGCGAAGGCACTATCGTCGAAATCCGTTCTAACGAAATATTAGTCAACATCGGGAGCAAGCGCGATGGCGTTGTTCCACAGTCGGATATCGCACGCCTAGACTCCGACTGGCTAAAGAGTCTCAATATTGGAGATCCTCTGGATGTCGTCGTTGGTAAACAACAGGATGATGAAGCGTTTCAGCTTAGTGTCTCGCTGGCATTTCAGCGTAAAGACTGGTTGACTGCAAATCAGTTGCTTAAAAATGGTGAAATCAGCTCACACAAGGTGATCGGCTATAATAAAGGTGGTGTCACGGTTGATTTCAATCACATTCGAGGGTTTGTGCCAGCATCCCATTTGATGGATATGCCAAGAAACCCAACCGAGGAGCAACGTCAATCTGAGCTTGAAAAGCGGATTAACAAAGAGTTGCGTCTCAAGGTGATTGAGGTTGACGAAAGCCGCCGTCGTTTGGTCATGTCTGAAATGCTGGCTGAACGCGAATATCGTGCGAAACGGCGTGAAGAAATCTTCTCGCAACTCAGCGTTGGCGACGAAATCGAAGGCACAGTCCGCAGTATGCGTCCATTTGGTGTCTTTGTTGACTTGGGCGGTGTTGATGGTCTGCTGCATGTGAGTGAAATTGGTTGGAATCCAGTCAATCACCCACGTGAAGTACTCAAGATTGGTGATGAAGTCAATGTCAAGATTATTCGCATCGACACTGAGAACCAGCGGATTGCATTGAGCCGCAAGCGAATGCTACAAAATCCTTGGGAATCGCTTGAAGAACGCTATGGACAGGGTGAAGTTACCACCGCAAGGATCACACGCGTGGTCGATTTTGGTGCGTTCGCCGAACTGGAGCCTGGAATTGAGGGCTTGATTCACATCAGTGAACTGGCAGATATCACGATTGCCGAACCGCTCAAGACTGTCAAGGTGGGTGATACAGTCGATGTGAAAATTCTGCGTGTGGATGCCCGTCGTAAGCGGATTGGTTTGAGCATACGCCAAGCTCAAAATCGTAATGATTAAATCTGCAATTTGAATGGTCGCATAATCATAGATAGTCTGGCAAGTACATCTATCATAAGGTCAATTCATAAACGATAGATGTACAAATTTATTCTAATGATGATATTGGTATTATCATATAACAGTGAGGTTTTTTTGATATGAGTGTAGAATTACGTCCAGGGGAATCTCAAGAGAGCATCTTGAAACGATTCCGGAAATCTGTTGCTGAAGCGCGCATTTTGCCGATTGTACGCCAAAAACGTTGGTTTACATCCAAAAGCGAAATTCGTCGCATCAAACAACAGAAGGCAATCCGCAAGGCACGCCGGATGACTCGTCAAGATTCATTCTAACGTGTGTCTATTTGTATCTTGTTTGAAGTTGAGGTTTTATGGCTAAAGACAGCGACGATAAAATGGTGTTTGATGGGCGTGTGATTGATGCTCTGCCCAACACAATGTTTAAGGTTGAGGTTGATTTCAACGGCACAAAAAAAGAAATTTTGACCTATCTTTCTGGCCGAATGCGTAAAAACTATATCCGTGTTCTTTTAGGTGACAGGGTGCAGGTCGAGATGAGCCCTTATGACTTAGAAAAAGGCCGTATTACTTTCCGCTATAAAAATTAGGAACGATTGATTTTTATCAAGCCGTCCGATATGCTTTCCAACATAAAGCACATCAAAACACGATAAAATCTACAATCAAGGAAAGCCCTTTTGTAGATTTCTGAGTCAATATAATGCTCAGGAAATTAGCCAGGACCAGCGAATTTGTGTCGCACATTTGTATGTGCATGGTTTGGTTTAACCTACAAATTTGACTGGATTGGTCTTGAATAAATACAAATTAAAGTCTTTTGAAATAAAAAGAGGAATAAAGTTATGCTTTATTCCTCTTTTATATTATGGTCATTCATATTATGGTCATTCATTATCTGTGATAGCCACAAAAAGCTGATCAGCCAATTCACTACCTAACATTTGTGTGTGCCCTCGCTGCTCATATGCATGATTTGGCTGCATATCACCCGATTGCCCTGTGGTTTCTTGATTGAGTAACTCAAAGGTGATAGGGCCTTTGAATGGTGCGTGTTCAATCAGCCGTAGTCGATTGCCAGGGCGCAGATGGCATTGTGCAAGGTAGCGTAGCACCTGTGGTTCCTTATTGCCTACACGTCGCAAAATAACCTTGGCCCCTGGCTTAACCTGCGTTAACGGCATCAATGTTTCATGCGGTGGCATCGTCCCATCAAGTCGTGGAATTGGGTCACCATGCGGGCAATATATGGGATAGCCACACAGTTTATCCATTCGTTCTTCAAAAGCACTGCTGATGGCATGTTCCAAGCGATGCGACTCTGAGTCAACCTGATCCCACGTGAACCCCATTACCTCAATGAGAAACACCTCGAGTAGCCGATGCCGACGAATCATACGTAATGCCTGCAACCTACCCTGCTCAGAGAGTGTAATGCCTTTTCCATGAGATCGTTCAATAAAACCCATTGTCTCCAGTCGTTTTAACATACTGCTGACAGCAGGTGAGGATACATTCATTTTTTCGGCCAAAATACGTGTGGTAATTTTGACATCACGGGACTCTATACCCGAATTTTCCCCATCTTGCGACAGGTCTTGTTTAAGACGGTAAATGGTTGCAAGATATTCCTGCATCCCATCCGTTGTTAACCCACAGAATGTTTGCATGAGATTTTAACTGGTTCTCATCAACGTAATATGTATAAATCCATTATTTACACAGCACCCTGATGAATTGTCCTGATGAATAGATAGCCGCATCCTTCACGACTGTCAATACCTTATGATCACTAAATTTTATCGTGCAATATATTATATGTACATTTATCTGTTTTGTCAAACAGTTAACTTTTATCCATTTGGATCATTTTACAGAAGAAAATATATATAATCAATCGCAGCTTGCTTCCAAGAAGGAGAATCAGCCACAATGAGCAACCATGTTGAACACAATGCCGAAACTAAAGTGGATATGTTTCGCAATCTCCCTTCAGATATACGATGCGGACAAAGCGACCGATTGTCTATACTTCGAGAAGGGTGTGAAATTTTAGATATTCAGTTAAATAGTCAGAAAATTATACAATTTGAGCAATACTATCATTTGCTTGCTGACTGGAATAAACGAATCAATCTAACCTCGATTACAACCTATGAGGACGTTCAGAGTAAACATTTTCTCGATTCGTTGGTGAGTATTCCCCTATGGACCCATGAGTTAGCGATCCCGTTTCCCCTTGAGCGGCCACTGCATCTGGTTGATGTTGGAACTGGACCGGGCTTTCCGGGCATACCGTTGAAGATTGTAGAGCCTTCGCTGAAGGTGACGTTGATTGATGGCACGGGCAAAAAAATTCGTTTCTTACAAGAAGTCGTCCAGCAGCTTGGTTTAGAGCATGTACAGGTTGTTCAAGGACGCGCTGAAGAGCTAGGAAGACAACCAGCCTATCGCGGCCAATTTGATCTTGTAACCGCGCGTGCCGTTGCACCATTAAATACGCTTGTAGAATATTTACTGCCCTTGTGTCGTCGTGGAGGTCTTGTCGTAGCCTATAAAGGTGCAAATGCTGCACATGAATTTGTGGCGGCGCAAGAAGCAATTGCGGTGTTAGGTGGCGAAACAGCTCGGTTTGCACCTGTCGAGGTGCCGACTTTGACTGAAAAACGAACTGTCTGTTTAATTGCAAAAAATAAACGGACACCCGCCAAGTATCCAAGAGGTCAGGGGTTGGCGCGGAAGAAACCACTGGGCGGGTGAGTAGGTCAGTAAGTCAGTAAGTCAGTAGGTCAGTAGGTCAGTAGGTCAGTAGGTCAGTAGGTCAGTAGGTCGGCACCAGCTTCACCGAATACCGACTTACCGAATACCGACTTACCGAATACCGACTTACCGAATACCGACTTACCGGATACCGCTCACTGGTAGCTAACTTGGTTTTTCTAAATAATAAGTCATGTGCTGAAAGTGGATGACAGGATCGATGTACTCGATCCGAACATTTTTTGGCACATTGAGATTAATGGGTGCATAGGACAAAATACTGCTGATGCCTGCTTCAACAAGTGTATCCGCAACCAATTGCGCTGATGGGGCTGGAACAGCCATGATACCGATTTGACATTGATGCTGCGCGACATACTGTTTGAGTGTGCTGATATGCAACACTGGCACTTGACCAAGTTGACTATTCACTTTGCTGACATCGCTGTCAAAAGCGGCCACAATCCGAAACCCTCTGTCCTCAAACCCATTATAGCTGGCAAGTGCATGGCCTAAGTAGCCTGCCCCCACCAGAATCACAGGCCATACATCATCCACTTTGAGAATTTTTTCTAGCTGCCGACACAGATACACGATATTATAGCCTGTCCCTTGTTTACCAAATTCACCAAAATGGCTCAAATCTTTGCGGAGTTGGGCAGAGCTAATCCCCAGCCGCTCGCCCAACTCTTGGCTTGATGTCACCTCTTGGCCTTCACTGCCTAATAGACGCAATGTACGCAGATAGACAGGCAAACGGCTGATAACGATATCTGGAATATCTGGTCTGTCTGGAATGATGTTTTCAACAGCCTGTACCGTTTTAGCACTACTTGACCCATTCGAGCCATTTGAGCTAGCTTCAGTAAGCTGCTCTGGAACAGAAGGCAGAACTGTTGAGATTGAAACACCAGACGTTGCATTGTCACCGGCCGCGCTATCTATAGTTGAAATATCTAATTCATCACGATTTATCATAGTATTTGTTACAGAATTTTACCCAGAATTTATTACAGAATTTGTCACGATATGTAAATGAGTGTGCGGGTTATGGAATTCGCACAACGAATTGAATTGATGTTATTTTGTCCTCATATGGTGATGACGACTGTATGAATGATAATGACATTCATTATAATGACATTAATTATAACGATTGAACACGTGATCTTGTTCTGTTAAGCCACCTCATAAGTTATTCATAACCCGATGTGTTAGACTCTATGTGTATGGATTATACCCGTCATGATGTCTTAAGGGATATAGGCTGTCTACACACATTTATCCGAAATTGCCAATCCTAGCGTATCTATAACACAAAACTATGAGGAACGTCAAAATTATACATTCAAATTATCTCGTTGTGGCAGACAATAGCCTTGCCCACGAACGGTCACAACGTAGCGCGGATTGTTTGGGTCTGGCTCGATCTTACTACGGAGACGACGAACATGGACCCACAAAGACTCAACGGTTCCTTTCCGAACTGGGTCCCATGCTTTTGCCAATAAGAACCCTGGTGAAAGAACACGCCCACGATTGTTGTACAGGATGTGCATAAGCCTTGTCTCTGTCGGTGTCAAGGTAATCTTCGTTTCCGTGTCTTCACCCAACATCACGGCATATTGTTGTGCAAAATTGATGCGCAGCTTTTCGTCAATCGTAATCTCTGGATCAACGATATGGTCTGATGCCACACGTAACAGGACACGACGAACACGCGCCAAAAGCTCTGAAAAGGCAAATGGCTTTGTAATATAGTCCTCTGCATAGCGATTTAACCCCTCTACCTTCGTATCCGTGTCTGAGAGTGCAGACAAAAAGATAATAGGGATATCCCCCATACGCCGCAACTCATTGGCAACCTCAAAGCCATCCTTGCCGGGCATCATAATATCTAGGACCACCAAATGTGGCAACCCTTCTTTTTGGACAATATCCAGTGCCTCGTCTCCTCCATTGGCCGTGGTGACGATATAGCCTTCACGCTGTAAACGTAAATTGAGCATAAGCCGTGTATCTGCGGCATCGTCCACAACCAAAATCCGTTTGGGTTCGACACTGTTCTCTTGTGCAGGTTGATTTGACATAGTAATTTTCCTTCCTAAGTAAAACTGAGTAAGATTATTGCAAAAGTGGTGTCGGTCGAGAATCCTCCTCGAAAACCGAATGAACCTTCCTATCTCCACAAATTTAAATAATCTGCTCTGCCTTATTGTAAACAATCACGTGAATAAATTTTGGGATATATTTGAAATCTTGCGAAAAAATTAATTATTTCTCCTATAAATTGCTTAAAAATTTTTAAGCCTGCTCAAAACCGACATGATTTCCCACAAATTTTATTCTTATGATGTAGATATATAGTTTAATAGGTTACTGTACTTCTCACAGATTAACGGATACACTATTGTATAGATGGCTATCACCCCCTTAAGTTAACATACGCTGTATAACCCTACAGTGAT
>JBCCFC010000419.1:0-9972 GCA_039029935.1 Chloroflexota bacterium | reverse complement strand
TCAACGCACCTGTCAAGGCCACAATTTTGATATTGGGATACTTCAACGCAACCAGACGTGTTGCCTCTAACCCAGACATGCCAGGCATTTGAATATCCATTAAAATAACATCAGGCTGGATGCCTGCATCTAAGTGGCTCAGTAAATCACGACCACTACCCACTTCATCAATGACACGGATATCGTCTTCCAATGAAAGAATTGCGCGCAATCCTTGGCGCATTAACTCGTGATCATCAACCAACATAACTTGAATAACCGATTGATGGATGCCTTGTGCCATTTCTCGATAGTGGTTTATTTGCTTATGTGCGTTTGATGAAACGCTACGATTGGTGTGTGTTTTCATCTGTGTATCATTCCTATATGTATCCTGTATCTCAAATGTTATTTTGTATAGATACAGTTGCCGAATTCTGTTGCGTTCGTCTTATCTGGCAAATACATTACCGTACTTACAAAAACGAACCATCCTTACACCCATCATCCATCAAATTATCGCAAAAGACAATAGTACATAGGTCCCGATTATTAAGTCAATTGTCGCTTAAACACAGAAAAACACAAGTGATTTTGCTGAAATTGGGTGCAAATTGGATGGTATGATACACTTTTAAGAGATGGGATCGAAATATCGTGCGCATTTACATGATTGACAAATTTTTTACCAAGTTCGTACATCGGTGTCGGTTTGCCAGTCATGTGGATACACGCCAACACGCTACATATGAGGAGTCGATACGCGATTGACTTACATTCAATGGTTCACCAAAATATCATCGCATACAATCAGCCTGATACTATGCACCATTTGCTGTTTGCTATTCATCCTGCAAACGGCCCTTGCCTCATCACAAAAATCAGCCTCCTTTGATGAACAATATCATCTCACCGCAGGCTATGCCTATGCACAGACAGGTGACTTTCGACTTGCCACCAATCACCCCATGCTGGTTGGCCTCCTTGCCAGCATCCCCCTTAACGCACCCTTTTGGGATGAGGAGCCAATCTCACTCCAACTGGAACACCCTGCATGGGCATCAGGACAGCGCTTCCGCTTCTCGGATGTTTTTCTGTGGGAATCCGACAACAATGCGCATAAAATTTTGACGCGTGCGCGCATCCCCATGCTACTCTTTGGCGTTGCCATCTTGTTGGGGTTATTCTTTTGGTCAAAACAGTTTTTTTCGCGACAAGCACACATCGTCGGGTTCATCGCCTTATTCATTGCCACCTTTGATCCCAATTTGATTGCCAATGCACGTCAAGTGACCAACGATCTAGCTGTAACCTGTTGCCTCTTTTTGGCAATGTGGATGCTGTGGCAATGGCTCGATCAACATTCTTGGAGTACATTGGGCTTGGCTGGCATCTGCGCGGGTCTAGCCCTCGTCGCCAAATATTCAGGGCTAATGTTTTGGCCTGCGGCCTTGATTGCACTTTTACTATTTCCCACCAAGCACCGATGGCCTCGTGCCATGCTCACCCGATTGACAGGATTGGTCGTCATCAGCTTGATTGCCTATAGCGTGGTCTGGGGATTTTACCAATTTGAGTATGGCCTACTCGATACCCAAGCGATTCCGATTCTCAGCGGATTTTTACCAGATCAAATTTCTATCCCTGCCCCTTTCTACTGGCAGCATTTTTTCAATACCTTTGGCAACATTTTGGCCGAGTCCGAGGTTGAACTCAAATTTTTGCTGGGTGAAACCTCCGTGACAGGATGGTGGTATTACTTCCCGGTCGCCTTCGCAGCCAAAACGCCGATTCCAACACTCTTGTTGGTAATGACAGGCATTTGGGTCATGCTTAGAAAAGGTGAATGGCGTCAACAGTCACCCCTTTGGAGCATCCCCTGTCTGTTCATGGCGTTGGGGATGACAGGCGTATTGACGATTGGCTATCGGCACATTTTGCCCGCTCTGCCGTTTCTGATGATGATGGCACTCAACACTGTAAGTCTTCGTGCCGTATCCCGCCCACTGCTCTATAGCGTCATTACGATCTGTCTGCTATGGATTGCCATCAGTACAGTGCGCATCTTCCCTCATCAAGAAGCATATTTCAACGAATTCGCTGGCCCTTGGCAAAATTGGAGCCACATTCTTGTTGATTCCAACCTAGATTGGGGTCAGGATTTGATTCAACTGCGGCATGTGATGGATGAAATGGCGATTGAAGAGGTGAATCTGGCCTACTTTGGCAAAGGTGTACCGGAGCAATACGATGTGCGTTACCGACCTCTGCCCAGCTACCTCCGCTTTATGGAAGGGGTAGAGCTACACAGCTATAATCCTTATGCGCCGCTGCCAGGATGGTATGCCATCAGTGCCACCAGTCTGCGTCTTGGGCAACTTTTCCCAGAGACAGTGGATACCTATGCCTATTTTCGTGCGCATGAACCAGATGCCCGCGCTGGCTATTCGATTTATTTGTATCATGTGGACTACCCTGATGAAATGACAACAGAGCGGCTGGTATTGCGTGGTGATACATCGCTGTCTGTGCCGCCAGAGCAGCTTATGGGCGATGCAGATACAAGAGTGCAAGTGAAGTGGGTCGCAGGGCCAGACGTCGGGATTGCACCACTGGGTGAAGGGTTTGCCCCTGTTACGCCTGAACGATATAAACCTGTGGACGCCAATCTTAATGATGTATTTACGTTGCTTGGTGCTGAACTGTCAGCGACGATCATCCAACCCGATGAGATATTTAATCTGATTCTCTATTGGCGAGTTGGCACAGAACCCATGCCTATGCCCGCACCAACCAATGGCTCACCGCTTTCGACCTTTGTCCATCTCACCACTGACGACCCCACCCAAATCGTTGCCCAATATGATGGTTGGCGCACGGCTCTGCGAGGGCTGGAGCCGACGGATGTTGTTGTTCACAGCATTGATATGCCACTGATCAGCAACAGCGGCGAGATTGTTTCACCCGGTGTCTACCACG
The DNA here is from genome assembly GCA_039029935.1 of Chloroflexota bacterium. GTDB lineage: Bacteria > Chloroflexota > Anaerolineae > Caldilineales > Caldilineaceae. The sequence goes on along the minus strand of JBCCFC010000419.1, from coordinate 7,014 downwards.
TGCGCGCCGGGCTATATTCACCGCAGTCGGGGCAACGCTTACTGAGTACCCAATTGGATAGTGTCTCGTTGGACTCGCCACTGGATCATATCTATCTAGGGCAAATCAAGGTAGAGGAGTAGCTAAATAAAACGGAAGGGGCAGAAAAGTTACTATTTCGTTTGTAATTGAAATGCCAGAAGTTGCTTTTCAAAGGCACTGCGTGACTCAATATCATATAGCATTTCGTCCAGTTGCTCTAATGCCTGCAAGTCAAGCGTTTCTAACTGATCTTCATAATAGTCTAATGGCAGTTGGAAAAAGTGGGCGACATATCGTTGTATATGATGTAGAGCAGCTCGATAACGCGCCTCTTCTCGACCTTCTTCCCGACCTTCTTCCCGACCTTCTTCCCGACCTTCTTCCCGACCTTCTTCTCGACCTTCTTCTCGACCTTCTTCGCGCCAAGCATCGCGGTTTTCCGCAATGATTTCTTGAAAAAATGGTGTCTCAAGTAAAAAATCCATATCCCACCTCGTAATTTGTCTCAAAAATTTTGTGTCCATAACGGCACTGGCAAAGGCAATCAGCATAGAACCCAGTTCTTCTGCCTCTGGCTCTTCTTCAATACGCTCAACACATTTTCGTAGCGTTGATTTATTTGTCCCACCCTTCATCAAAGGGATAAAGGGCAACACAACAGGATTGCTGCTCCGTAATGCCTGCAGCGCATCTAGCTGCCACATCCGAATAACCTGAATGTCTTGGTGCGCAGTTTGCCCCATAAACTGGGTATCAAACTCGGTCTTGATGGTCTCTGGCTCAGATGGTGGCAATAGGTAGATGACAACGACATAGACTTCGAGTTCATATTTTTTCACGTGCCAGTGCAGCATAAGCCGCCAGACGACGCTCCATTTTGCTTTTTGACGGATAACGAAGCTGTAGTTCAGTCAGCAAGAGAAAAGGCTCTTCGTTGGGCAGGCTTACTTTTAACAATGAATCGGATGATCTAGAGACAAACTGAAATTCACCAGACATCTCATCAAGTACTGTTAACTGAGACTTTTTCAATACCCACTTTGCCCACCCTTCTGCAAAAAGATTGAGCAGTCGTTTCCCGCTTATATCAAATTTTCCCATAGGTCGATGTATCGTAACCAATTTCTCTGTAATGGTTTGTAAGTCACGGAAAACTTACCGTTTATCTGAATTGAGACTGAAATGTGTCATATTTATTTCTGTTTGTTGAATTTATTTGAGAATGTTTACGCGATTAAGAATGAATAAGTGACACGATTCTTTGCTTCATATCATCATCAATCTGCTCAGAATCCTTCAACTCATCCAATATCATCTCAGTCGTCACATACTCAATCTCTCCAGCCCAACAGCGATGCGCCAACTTTAGTCCAATCGCACGGATTGCGTCGCCAGCCAGTGGGGTGATGTATTGGCCGATATGCGGTAATTGCGCCTGTAGCTCGGGTGCAAAGATAGAGCGACTGACTTTCCCCAACATGGTCAAAAACCCTGCACTCCAGTCAATCTCAATCGGGAACGGTGTGGGCATTCCATGTTCGATTCGTTCAAGATCATAATGAACGACTTGTGGCGACTGGTCAGCATAGAGCCTCAAAATAGCTGCGGTTTTGTGTATCTGGTGGGTAAAGGGACTTCCAGACGCAATGGCCCCAGGGTTGATAACCAATACACCTTTGTCTTCATAGACGAGTGGCACATGCCAATGCCCAAAGACAACAATGTTGGCTCCCGTACGACGGGCACGGGCGATGCTACGTTCAAACTTGGGTACAATCTCATCATTACGCCGTGCGTCCATCTCATCCACGCGATCAGAGAAGTGACTATGCCAGAGCAGGATACGCTGCCCACCGATGGTGATGACTTGTTGATAAGGCAGTTCACGCTGGGCATCATTAGTATCATCATTGCCGTGTACCGCTATAACTGGCGCGATAGCACTCAACTGATCCAGCACCCACAACTCACCAACATCACCCGCATGGAGCAGCAGATCAACACCCGCCATGAGGTCGAAAAGAGCGGGTGGGAATTCTCGACAACGAGCGGGCATATGGGTGTCAGAAATGAGGCCGATGGTGGCGATTGGATGGTGTTTACTCTCATGCATAGGACTCTCCAAATTTATGATAAAGGCGTCAATGAGGATTGATATAACGTATGCAAATTGTGCTGATGTATTTCGGCACTAAGTAGCGATGATCGACTCGCAGGTTGTAATGATGCTCCAATCTCAAGAATCTGTTCTAAACTATCTCTACGCTCAACCAGTGGACCCACGACTCGACGCAACCCGTGCAAATAGGCAACATCGTCAGCCAATCGCTGCATCACAGTGAGTACATCCTGCTTGGGTTCACCAATGCGTGGTATGTATAGCTGTAGCCTTTGACTACGGACAAGGCGTGCCAATAGCCGCAATGTATCCAACTCTGACATCCCATCCGAACCCGAAATCAATTTGGGCAAGGTGGCATCGCTGCCAAAGTTACCCCCACAGATGATCCCTAACGCGGGTAAATGCACAATTGCCCCTGTTTGTTGCGTGTATACATCGAGGAAGTGTACCCCAATGCGAATATGTGCAACACCACCCGGCTGATTCTCCAGCATGGGCAACCCCTCAATTTGGGGTGCGTCGCTGAGTGGGCATGTATAAAGTGCGGCGACATTCCCCTCTAGCCGAAATTTATCGGGTGTATCGGTGGGTGGATCAATAAGAATCAATTGGCTATTTGCATCCGCCATGTCCTCTAGCTGAACAGATGCGAGTGGGCTTTGCGCGGATTGCCCCTGCACAAAAATCGTCTGTGCAGGTGGCTCCCCCTCACTATACAGCTCCAAATGCTGATAGAGCTGGGTGATCTTAATATCCTGCGGATTGGCTGTTTGCTTCCCTGCAAAATCTGGTGTCGGGTTAAGCAAAATATCATCGATGAGTGAGATGTTACTGATTAAGCTCATATTGCTCGTTGCGACACCTCATCCACCTGCACTTCACTCACAGATACCTCAGACATCTGTACCTCAGACACCTGTTGCACCTCGCACGGTTGTACATCCCCCAGTAGCATCATCGCCTCCGCCAACTCCATTGGCATATCCGCAACAACCACGCGTCCATCCGGCAAGATATAAATCTCCGTCTCGGTCGGCATCGCAGGCCACTCACTATCAACGTTCAACTCTTCACTATTCATTCTTCACTTTTCACTCTTTACTCTTCATTACCCAACGGTTAGGCCAACATTGATATCAGTATTTTTGTCATAGTACTCACTGGTCTTTTCCGTATGTTCCACCTTCCCCAGCTGCTCCAACAATGCACTGATATTCTCGCAGGCACTACCCTTGACGCCCTTAATCGTGTATTCAATACGGCCATCGGGCAAGATGGCGATTTCGATTTCTTGATGATTCATCATGCTCTTGCTCCTTAACTTCTTATCTACTAACTCCATCTACGAACGGTCATGCGAATAACATTATCTCGTCCCGTATTTTCCTCCACTAGGACAAAGCCAGCTTTTTCCGTTTCGGTCTTGACCTTGTGATAGGCATACCGTTGTTGCACACCTTCCATCAGCTTATTGATGCCACGCAACTGCATGTCATCACCAATGACCTCATAGACCTCATCCTCGGTTTCGCGCAACCCAAACTCCAGCCGGTTGTGTTTGACGAGGATTGGCACTTGCCCCTTGAAGGTACTGTAACGATGGTTATACACACGGTTTTCGCTATAATGAATCTCAAGATCATCCAATGACTGCTTGATCATGGTTAAATCTTGTAGTGTTGTTTGAATTTGTACAAATTTTGACATAATTTTATCCTTATTAAAGTAACGCGGACATCGTGTCCGCAACGGGCTGAAGTCCGTATTACGTTCATTTCCTGTAATGTATCTCCATGCATAAAAATCTGCCCTGAAATTAACGTTGTCCTTAGGCTATTCTAGCACAGATTTGCAAAAAAAGAATAGTGATTTTGGCGGTTTATCAATCGTCTACTTTGGAAATAGTTTTCGTATAGGCACACGAAATTCGGGTAACACGCTGCCTCCATCAAGGACATCATCCACAAGGAGTGATTCTGAACGAAGCCCATTCTCTAAACGGTAGACATCAACTGTTCGGTCAACAGAAGTCAATATCCAGACCAGCCTTACGCCAGATTGCTGGTATTGCTGAATTTTACGCCGAATATCAAACCATTTATCATTTTTTGAGACAACCTCAGCCGCAATATCAGGTGCAACTGTGATGTCTTCATCCGTTGGTTCGGCCATCCTTTCACTTAAAATAAATGAGACATCTGGTTCTCGTTTGGGCAAACCATCGTTGAAATCATAGGTGACGGAGGAGTCAAAGACATGCCCCAATTCTTGTTCGTCAACGTGGCTCAATAGATAATGAGTTAGCTTTGCACCAATATAGCCATGTAATCCGCTTGCCATTTTTCTTGTCTCCTCTGGGCTTGTCGTCAATGAATATGTTTGAATGGGATTTACGACGGGCATTGAATTAACTGCAACTGCTTGCATATAGAACCCCTTCTGAATGAACCATACTAAATAAATATTAAACTTATTATAAACAGTTCATCTGTTCCAGCAAAATTATCGCTAACGTCATTAGAACTATAGCCGTTTGAGATGAAACCCACCATCCACATGAAAGACCTCACCCGTTGTAAAGGGAAAATACCCCTCGGCAATGGCGACAACAGCACGGGCAATGTCATCGGGCTGACCCCAACGCATAATTGGTGTTAAGCCACCCTCAATCAGCGTATCGTATTTCTCTTTGACCACACGAGTCATGTCGGTTTCGATAATGCCAGGGCGGATTTCATAGACGTTGATGCCATGTCCCGCTAGGCGGTCGGCAAACAACTGGGTCATCATGCTCACCCCCGCTTTTGACAGACAGTACTCAGCGCGGCTTGTGCTGCTGGTAAAGGCGTTAATGGAGCCAGTGTTGATGATAGCTGGCGCAACGGATGCTGGTTCCTGCGCAATCATCACCTTGGCAACGCGTTGGCTCAAGAAAAATGGCCCTTTCAAATTGGCCGTCATAACCTCATCATAGCTCTCCTCGGTCATCTCCAGCATGTCCATACGCTGACGTGGGGCCATCCCCGCGTTGTTCACCAACAGATCAATGCGGCCAAACTGCGCAATGGCGTCATCCACCAAGTGTACTCGGTCTGTATCCTTGGTAACGTCGGTATGAATCACATGCACATCCGCATCCATCAGTTGTACCAATTGGGCAGTTTCCGTTGATTCTTCCGCTGGTCCCAAGTCAGCCACGACAATAGACCAGCCTTCCTTTGCCAAGCCCAACGCTATACCACGCCCTATACCACGCCCGCTGCCAGTTACAATTGCTACTTTGTTGATCATGATACAGATTATAGCCCATTCACCGAATTGTGTCATGTAACCAAAGAACCTAATACTATCGTTGTACCCCTTGAATCATTGACAAAGCGTACAGTAAACGTTATGATGTGAACATCACCCAAACTAAACATTGAGGTCAGTTTATTTGATGGAGGAGATGATGTTTAGCGATTTTAAAGTCAAAACAGACCTAGAAAAAACAGGTTACCAAATTAAGGAAAAAGATTTATCTCTACCCGAAACAGAACAAATTAGTGATGAGGCGTATAACCAAATCCAAACATTTGTGCAGTTATTCTATAGTAACGAAGATGCCGTCAAGTCTTTGATACTAACCCCTGTCATGGTTTATGTTGTTGAACATCTCAATGCCAGATATAGCATCTTGTATGAGGAATACATTAAAGCCGATGAGTTACTTAAAGGTCACTGCGATTTGATTGTATCGAAAATTGACGATGATGATACAAACGACACATTAGGCGATAGACCTTTAATTGTCATTGAAGCCAAAAAGAAAACTGTTGAAGAAGCACTTAGTCAGTGTGCCGCCGAATTAATTGCGTTACATAAACTAGGTAAAGATGTTCAATATGGTATTATCTCCACAGGGGATGATTGGATTTTTATTGAAATTTACCCCGAGCAACAACGAGTATATCAACACCATCATAAGTTTTACCTGTCAGATTTAAGGCATGTGGCAAATATTATTTTCAGTATTCTTAAAGGATAACTCGGGAGTGTAAAATATGATTAAACATGTAGAGAAAGTAGGAGATAATATAGGGATTATCATTGACAAGTCATTTCTTGATATGTTGAATATTGGCAAAGATGGTGCTGTTCAAATCATTGTACAAGAAGATGGCCTGTTTCTAAAACCAATTCGCCCAATGGATGCGTATCAACGCATTAGCCAAAGACATCGCGCTTCATTGGATAAACTTGCAAAATGAATCAGCCGCTACGTTTCCTTCCGCAATTTCTTTCCGTAGACGATGTATTGGCTTTTCATAAAGCTGAAATTGAACATGCAGGTGGTACACCTGAAGTTAGAGACATAGATGCTTTAGAAGCGGCGGTTTCTGCACCAATGGCCTCTTTTGATGGTGAGTATTTGCTCGATATTTTTGAAATGGCCGCGACATATATAAATTCAATTTGCATTCGTCATCCTTTTTTAGATGGGAATAAACGTGCTGGTGCTGCCTCTGCATTAGTGTTTTTACATCTAAATGGATATGAACTGCATGAAACCCATGATGAAGAATTGGCAGACCAGGTTCTTGCCTTACTAACACACGATATTGACAAGGATGATCTTGCAAACTATTTCAGGAAGCATTGCAAGCTAATCTAAATACAAGGACACTATCCATGAGAACGATTGCGATGATTTTAGCAGGCGGTGCAGGCACTCGTCTCACCGTATTATCCGCCGCCCGTGCCAAACCAGCCGTCCCTTTTGCGGGCAAGTTTCGGATTATTGATTTCACCCTCAGCAACTGTGTTCACAGTGATATCTACACCATCGGTGTGTTGACACAGTATCTTCCTCACAGCCTCAATGACCATAT
>JBCCFC010000418.1:0-9981 GCA_039029935.1 Chloroflexota bacterium | reverse complement strand
GGACAAGTTCCTCCTCCGGCTCCACAGGCTCAGAGTCCATTTCTTCTTGAGCCGCAGAAACGTCCTCTGCACCCTGCAACTCGCCCCCTGCACCCTGCAACTCGCCCCCTGCACCCTGCAACTCGCCCCCTGCACCCTGCAACTCGCCCCCTGCACCCTGTTCCTCTTCCTCCAAATTGAGCAAGGCAAAAACATCATCCGTTTCCTGACGCAGTTGAGCAATGCGGTCTTCGTCAATTTGAACCTTGGGAACAGCCTCTGCCGCCTGTACGTCATCCGCTACATCATCCTCTACAGTCGGTTGCTCTTCATCTGCACTCTGCAACCTGCCACCTGCTACCTGTCCCTCTTCCTCCAAATTGAGCAAGGCAAACACATCGTCTGTTTCCTGACGTAGCTGGGCAATGCGGTCTTCGTCAATTTGGATCAGTGGTTTGGATGGCTCTTCTACCGCAGGAACAGGGGTGGGTAGTGTCTCATTTTCTCTTGCTGGTATTGGGACACGACGCGTTTGGTCTCGCGGCGGAATTGGTGCAGATGGGATGGGTGCTGATTGAATAGGGACTGATTTGGTGGATTGCTGTGGAATTGGTGCTGGCGGGATGGCAACAGCGGTCGGTTTGTTGTCTTCTTCAGGGATTGTGAGGTTAACGGCCCCCATCAGTGATGGGTCGATGAACTCAATGTCGTCATCATTGACGGGGGTTCTGGCTGGCAGGGAACGATTGACAAAGGAGACAACAGTCTGATCAATGACCTCTTGGAGGTCACGGGGCAATCGCTCAACACGTAGACGTTGGCGATTGCCAAGACGCGCTCGCACTGCATTCTCGGTGTGTTTAACGACGATGGTCAGGAACTCGCGCAGCGGCTCATATGCCATATAGCGGTAAACGCTGGCAATGGTAATATCTTCACGGCTACCAAGATAAATCGCCCCTGCATAAGGTCTTCGCTTGATGATGAAGGGATAATCAGGACCATATTTGGCAAAAACCCCGCCCTGTTTCTGCGCTTCTTGTGATATCTGTGGTGCATAGCGCAGGTGCATGTCCACAACCGAAATCACATACGACACGGCCTCGCGCAGAAGACGTCCATCTGCGCTTTGATAAATACTACTTTTTTCCAGCGGGTAATCAATCAATGCTATAAGGATAGGCAACGGTAACGCATAAAGATTGCCATCAATATAGTTTGGAATCAACATATCGGCATATTGGCGGATGTAGGATGACGAAAGCGGTGGCATTGCATAGACATCGAGCGGCTTTGTTTCCAGTTGATGGACGACGGCATAATCGGCCAGCCACTCTGGTAGAACCTGGTCCAGTTGTGGATGGTCTTCACGATAACGCAGCCAGAGGTTCTTTAGTTGGACAAATCCATGTTCTGTATCCCGAACACCAACCTGATTGAGTAGTTCGTAGACATGAATCGTGAGATAGGCAAGCGATGTGGCGGGGAAAATGCCCTCACGTAGTTGTGTTCGCCAGTAGAAATACCACTCAGTCTGGCCAGCGGTCATCACATCGTAGACAGGAGATTCATGCTCAAACTCCACAAACTGTGCAAATGATCCTCGGCGATTTTGGAATTCACGCGCCTGTTTGACAAATTGTAGCCGTCTATCACTGATACTCTCGCCAGCACCCTCATCTTGCTCATAGATTGTTTTGAGTTTGCTGAGTACATCATTGCTACCCTGTGTGACATGAATGACGGTTGGGTGCGGGGTCGGTGTATGCGGAGGGGAGGTGCGAGCGCGGTTACGTTTTTTTGCCCGGCCTCTCTTTGGCTTTTTCGGCGGTGGGTTAATGGGCGGTGCAAAATTTTCCTGACGATCCATCGACGAACCCGTTCCTCATCTACCTTATTGTCTCGCAGACAAGACTATCCTCGGCCCAGCAGGACCTCTCGATCAAATAACACGGGCTTCCAGCCCATAGCGGACATCCTGTCCGTACTACGTTACGAACTCTGTTTACTTTCAAATTCTAATAACATCATGAAAAATTCAAAATCACCTCTAGATGCATCCAAAGCAGCATTGATAAGTTTATTCAGTACATCTTCATCATCAATCTTTTCAAGCTGATTGACAATCTTCTCTTGCCCAGCCGCATCCAACTTCAATGAATGGTTCACAATGCCAAGAACAATTTCTCTATTTCGGGTTAATGTTTTCTGCCGAGCGGCTTCTCTTTCACGTTCAAATGCTTCCTGTTTTTGTTGAAATATAAATTCAGCTTCCTGCCGTTCTTGTTGAAATATGAGTTCAGCTTCTCGCCATCCTTCTTGATGGCCTTTTTGACGGCCTTCTTGATGACTACGTTCTGCCAAACGTTCAAAAATTGTGTCCATTACTTCTGCCTCCTCTGCAAATACAGTACGCACTGACTCTGTGAGTAGTTCATCTGGTACGGGGTTCTTTGTCCCTGAAAAATAGCGCAATATCGCTTCTAACAATGGGCGTAACCGTTCCATCGGCAACTTCGCCTTTTGAAGAGGGGTAAATATCTGAACCAGTTGATTGCGATCTAGCTGCGCATCAAATATATATTTTAGGGCAAGTAAACTCGATTGTAAAGCCCCAGACTCGACCAGTTGCGTAATCTCATCATCAGATTTTGTGCCGACATTAACCAAAATATATTCAAAATTGGGGATGTACTTGTGCAAAGCGGGGTCTACATCCTCAAATGTATTGGCAAACTTTCGCTCAATATGCCACCCTTCTTTACCATGATAAAATACCACCGGAATAATCACACGTGGCTTCACCCCATTATCGCGGTCAAATTGCCAACGCTCATTCATGTAGCGCAGAAACTGCTCCAGGATGGTGGTCTCAGGATGACTTTTGTGGTCGATGAGTAAGTAGATTTCAGCCTTCTTGGTGACACCTGCATCATTCTGTGTATGCAGCGACACCTCGAAAAGCATATCTGTCATGTGTTGCGCCAAATTCTCATCTGTATAGGTTTCTTTCAAATGTGTTAATGTTTCCAGTCGTATCAACTCTACGACGTCCGATGGTAGAAACCCTTTGATAAATTGGCGTGTATATTCGATAAATGAGAACACAAATCTAAAAAAGCTGTCATGCGGGTTTTGCACTCGACGGGTTTCTTTGGGTCTCTTGGCGGCTCGTTTTTTGATAGATTTTTTTGGGTTGCGTTTTTTCTGTGCCATTGATGAAATACTCCTGTGTAATCACAAGTGCTTATTTCACAAAAGTATAACAGACAGCAAGGTAGCGTGTCAAAAATAGGAGTGCAGGTTCAAAGATTACTTACTCATACCGCAATGCCTCGACGGGCTTAAGCCGACTGGCGCGCCACGCTGGATAGATGCCGCCCAAGATGCCGAGAAATAACACCGAGCCAACCGCGTTGACAAACGTTGTTGTTTCCCATGCGGGTTTGAGGAACGTGCCGACAGCCGGGATTTGCGCCAGTCCTGTCAATACAATCACCCCCAGCAATGAACCTAACCCCGCGGCCAGCAGACAGAGCATCAAGCTTTCCTGAACGACCTGTGACAGAATTCTGCGACTGGCCCAGCCGACTGCACGCAGTGTGCCGATTTCACGCGTCCGTTCGTAAATTGCCATAATCATGGTGTTGGCAACGACAATGCCGCCAACGAGCATAGCAAGAAAACCGATGCCTGCGGCAAAGCCCTGCATGTTGGCGATATCGTTCGTGTTTTGGGCAAACTCGCTGCTGATGCTGGCTTTGGCATCGGGAAATCGGTTTTCAATAGTGGCACTAACAGTCTCAGCCTGCTCGGGGTTGACGACATCGACAAACATGAACGAGACGGTACGGGGGCGATTGAGCAGCCGTTGGGCTTCACGCATTGCCATGACGCCACCGCCTTCTTCCCATGCTACGCCTGTTTCGTAGATGCCGACAATTTTGTAGCGCGTACTAAACAGTGTCAGTGTATCGCCGATGCCGACATTATAGCTTTCAACGGCATTGCTCCCAATGATAATCTCACTGGGGCGTTGTACATAGCGACCCTGCTTGAGCTTGTAATGGTCCATCGCCTCGCTATTCGGGTCTAGCCCCATGATGATAAAGAGCGGCATTTCCTCGGTCATGACAAAGCCCATGACAGTCGGGCTGACCGACTTGACTTCGGACATGGCTTGAATCTGGCGCGCCACCCGCTCATCCAGCGAGCTGAGACTCATGTCAGGGACATCTTTTTGCATGACAGTGATGTTGCCTGCACCACCGCTGCCTGCCAGTGTGTTGAGTTGACCGATCATGCCTGTCGTGATACCGCCAAGCATGACCAAGGTTGCTACGCCGATACCGATGCTGGTTGCCGCCACCAGGGTACGGTTACGCCGACGCCACAGGTTGCGGAAACTTTGGTTGCCAATGCGACTGAGAAAATTCTGTTTGGCATCCGTTGCCCCACCGCCTTCATAGCGCAGTGCTTCAACAGGCTGTAGGTTCGATGCTTTCCAGGCTGGATACAGCCCGCCCACCAATCCCAGCACCAGCGCGACCATCATGCCTTGCATAAAGACACTGGCGGAATAATTGCTTTCGAGCATCGCCCCAAAGCCGGGGATCATGGCTGCGAGTTCTGCCAGCCCAATACCCATCGTAACCCCAATTAACCCGCCGACAAAACTGAGCAGCATCGACTCACCCAGAATCAGCCGTAACACACGCCAACGACTCCAGCCCACCGCACGCAGCGTTCCAATTTCACGGGTGCGCTCCATCACGCTCATCACCATCGCGTTCATCATACCCAAGCCACCAATGAGGATGGCGATGGTCCCGATGCCCCAGACATAGCCGTTGAGGACGGCGTCCATTTGCTCATTCGAATCGCGGTCGCTGCTACTACTGGCGGCGAGGTCTTCATCCAGCGCATCAATCCGCTCCAACACAGTGTCGATATCCGCATTCCGCCGTAGCCCAATCTGGAAGAGATTGACTTCACGCTCCAGTTTGGCGATCTCCTTGGCGTCCTCCAACGTGACCACGCCACCAGACTCTTCCATCCCCTGACCCGTTTCGTAAATGCCCACAATGCGGTAGGGTTCACCATAGACGCGCAGTGTATCGTTGATGCCCAACGAGAGCGATTCCGCTGCACGTTGACCGATAAGTAATTGTCCCGAACCAGTGACGGGCTTGCCTTCGGTCACACGGTAATGACGCACGGCCACGCTATCGACATCATAGCCAAACACAATAAAAAAGGGTAAATCCTCGGTTGTCACCCACGTATAAATGCCCGGCTCCACATTTTCAACCCCCGGAATGGTTTCGAGTCGCTGTGCCAAATTTTCATCCAGCTTGCTCAAAATCGGGTCAAAGGCATCTGCCTGCGTGATCAGTAAGTCATTACTGCCACCACCGACAACAGAGCCATAGTTTTGGGACATACCATTTGCCATCGCCTGTAACGCAACAATGGCTGCCACGCCGATACTGATGCCAAGCAGGGTCAGGATGCTACGCATAAATCGTCTGGATAAATTTTTGAATATCATTAATTTTCCTGTACGGCACTCTCTGGCAACTCAGCCACCACGATGACCGTTTCTTCATTACGCAACGTCACTTGACCTGGGTTGCCACCCTGAACACGCTGGATAAATTTTTTACGAGTCATCGACACTTCAGCCGCTTTTTCACCACGCAATTTAGAATAAAACGCCGCCAACTGCGCCGCTGCATAAATCGTCTCATCATCAGCCTCTTGCCCACCATTGCGGATGACTACATGTGAGCCGGGTACACCCCGTGCATGAAACCAAAGATCATCCGAACCCGCAATCTTGAACGTGACCTCATCATTCTGGCGTGCATTCCGCCCCACAACGATAGGGATGCCAGCCAAACTGCGATAGCGCATCGGTCCACTGGTCTTGTTCTTGCCACGCTTACCACCGGGTACATTCGCCGCTCGTTCCTGCGATGACATCAGCCCCAGCTTGACCAACTCGGCACGAATGGCGATGATTTCGGGTTGATTTTCGGCCAACGCCAAGTCGGTCGCAAGCTGCTCCATGTAGGTCAAGTCGTTTTCGAGCTTGGTGCGCCGTTGTGGGATAAACTCCTCGGCGCGTTCGAGCTTGGCGGCACGATTGAACATGCGCTCAGCCTGCTCAACAGGTGTTACATTAGGATCAAGGGGAATACGTAGGATGTCTTCGCCAGTGTTGTTTCCAGAAAGAGGCACTTCGAGGCTGGTCTGCCCCTCCTCAAGTTGGCTACTCAAGGCTAATAACCACTCAGCCTGTAACCGCAGTCGTTCTGATTCCCCTGCCTCTGGCTCATCCTCGGCCAAATTTTTGAGTTGACGCCGCAGTCGATAGACTGCCGTTTGCAATAGGTCCTGCATTTTTTGCTTTTGCACAGCATAGGGATCATCGGTGCGGGTCAACGTGGATGTCAGCAGCTCGTCCTCACGCTTTTTCTTACTTGCCTGTTGTTTTGTCTTCTGGGTATTCGCGCCGCTGGTATAATAGTTCTCAATCGCTTGGCTCACCGATGCTGTTTCAACAAACTGCCCATCACCATGCATCGCATAGGCAGCGAACCCAAGCGGGGTTTCATCTTCTATTGATGCATAAAAATTACCAGACGGCCATGTACCTGTCTGTAATGGCAACCAAACTTCTTGTAACGCCTGTGCAATCGCCAACAACTCAGCATCAGCCGTCAGCCCTTCCGTATCGCCTGTCACTCGCCAAGCCAGCTCTTTGCTCAAAGTCAGACTCATGCCAGCGATTTGGGTTCCCAGCGTTTTGCGTAGTGGTTGGTCTGAGTTTTCGGTCAAAATATATTGTAGCTGTGTGTAATAGTCTGGATCGTTGTTGTCCAGCGGTGACAATTTGGTCTGTGGTGGCAAGGGATGATAGGGACGTTTGGGACGCAGTTCACGCCGGACTTCGCTCCCCTGTTCTTTACCAACCTGCTCTTTGCCCTCCACCTTGCGCGGACGCATATGTTGCAAACATTCCAGAATCAACCCACCCGCATCGACCAAAAAGATGTTGCTTTGGCGCCCCATCGGCTCGACGACAATTTGTGTTGTGCCATGCTCTGGGTGGTCAAGGTGAATACGCAGAAGGCGATCAACAGGATTCGGCTGCTCAATGGCCGTCACCAATGCGCCACGCACATACTTACGCATCAACATCAACAGTGGGGTCTGGCGGTCACTGCCGCGACGGATACGCTGGCTGACTAGATGAACACGGTTGGCGTTGGGTTGCGCTGAGATGAGCAGGTGAGAGCGTTGGTGGTTGGCATAGATTTCAAAGCCAAAGCTGCGCTCATCAGCCAGCACAATCTGTTGCACCCGTCCATGAAGGATGCTCTCTTTCAGTTCTTGGGTCACACATGCCAGTGTGATAGCGTCAAAATGCATGAGATTTACTCTTTAATATGAAAAAGCTTTCAGCACTTCAGTGGGTCAGCACTTCAGCACTTCAGCCTGACTAGCTGACTAGCTGACTAGCTGATTTTTAAAATTTACCAGTACTCGTCCAAGTCCACCAAATCACTTACATCAAGCGCACTGACATGCGAGAAGCCATCCACTACCTCTGTAAAATAGAGCCATTGACGGTCTGGTCCCAAGAAGGGATGTGCATGAAAGCGTTGACCACGAATGATTGGTGTCAGTGTCCGCAGGGTGTTGAGTCGATATTTCTCAGGGTCATGTGGATGGTGAATGGAGAGCAATTGATGTCCCTTCGACCCATCCTGATTCTCAACAAAGAGAAACTTACCTGCGGGGTCATTGCCTGTATGCACATAGCCCAACCCCGGCAACTGCACCTCATCCCACGTGTCCGTCGCCAAATCATACAGTCCATACCACACTTCACGGCTACCGTTATCCGTATGATGGACATTGGCCTCAAAGTAAATGCCGCGCTCGGTGATAATTTGATGACAGATGTCACCGCGTTCTGTGCGTCCCCGCAAAGTGCGTACATCGCTGCCATCCATCATCACGGTCCACATGCCATTACGCCCGCGTGTGTGGTTGATGAGCAGACGGTCGTTGGCGATGAAGAAGACATGATGCACATGATAGTCAAGGTTTACCACATCATGGTACACCCCTGTTTCCGTGTTGATGACACCAATCGTGCATGGAACACCTTCTCTCCATTCCTCATGGCTAAACCTACGCCCCATGTTGATGGTCGATTCACGGTCAGCAATGGCCTGCTCAAAAAGCGCACGGTCTGCATGGATAAAGGCAAAGTGCTTGCCATCTGGCGAGAAGCCCGTCTGCCCAATCGAGATGCGACCCGGCATCGAATGCACCACACGATTCTCTAAGCTGTCGATATGCGTACACAGCACATCATCATCCTGAAAATAGTAGACCTCGCGCCGCGCTTCATTAAGTGCACTGAGATGATTGTAGATGCCCCGCAGACGCGGCTCACACCAAATCGCCCAGCCCGCATCACGCGTCGTCCCCGCACTCAACTGCATGATCTCTCCGCTGGCAAGGTCCAACTTGCACAACTGCACCCAGCCCGACCGTTCGCTGTGAAAAACCATATAGTCCTTTTCCGGCGTGACCGATTGGATGAAGTAGTAGAGTGGGTAGTTGTTGTGATTACCAGAGGTGAGGCGGCGGAGGGTTCGCCCGCTTTCTGGGTCGGTTGTAGTCGTCCATTCGGTGGGGTAGGTTTGGCCGATGGGGGTGGGATTGTTTGAGTTTTGGTTTTGCATGTGTGTCTCCTATTCGCTTTCTGATATCTGCTCTTGTATCAATTGCGTAAATGCTGATAGTTCATCATTGATTTGATTGAACAGCGGTCTAGCATCGGTAACAAGTTCCTCAAGTATATCTGGGCGAAAATTGAATGTATAAACGTTGCGGACAATATGCCGAAATCGCCTATATTCGTCTAAGGCTTGGGAAGCCCCGCTCTGGAACGATCCGGTTACTACAGCGGTTGAAACGGTCCGTGCAATCGCTATTTTGGGCAAACGGCGGGCCGATGGGCTAATGCTCCACTCTTATTTAGAAGATGGCTTTGGCGCACTCTTTTTTGACTGTGTCACTGTGGCAGGCTGGGCATTCCTAGAACGATACATCGTTGAAACCTTGCTAGGGGCCAAGCTAGCCCACTGCATCGGTGGGCTCACAAGTGACCCGATCAAACGAGCTGGATGGGTATTTGCACTCAATCAAATTCATGAAGGGGATTGTCTAGGATCGATGATTTATGGAGACACAATCTCATTTACCCAAAACTTTCCGCACAACTGGGGGGTGGTTGGAGAATATCTACTTTGGGATATTTTAGCCCAGCTTGAGTGTCCAACCGGCCATGCTGTTCATCCACTGCCAATCACTGAAGCGGTACGCATCCCATCTAAAGAAGAGATTGCAGAGATCCACACCTTCGGCCGTAAAATCGAAAAGATGGGCCGACGTATGCATCCGTTTGTTGATTTCTCACCTGCTCGTGCATTTGCCAAACAGGTCGTTGAAGGGGGCCGAAAGGTTTTTGACAATGCGTTGGCGGGGTTGAGAGATACTGGTGTAAATACTGCCGATCCACTCCAACTTCTGTATGTGCTAAAACAGCTGGGTCCGGCCGAATTTGAATCCCAGTTTGGGCTGGGTGAATGGGACGAGGTCACTCAACGGCGCAAACCATTAGTCCCAACTGATATTTTTGCGCAATCGCTCACAGCCATCGAAACCCATGCAGAGCGCTTTAACAGCCCCAAAATGCAAAAAGTGATGCACAAGCGTCGGCTGTTATTGGCATCAAGTGACGTCCATGAGCATGCGATCTTTGTGTTGCAAGAGCTGTTGAGCCAGGCGGGGGCTGAGGTAATCAGCCTAGGTGCGGAGCAAAACCCGGCCGATGTTGTGTCAGCGGCCGATCAACACAATGTTGAAGCGATCTTGATCAGTACACATAACGGGATGGCCCTCGATTATGCCCAACGC
>JBCCFC010000417.1:0-10000 GCA_039029935.1 Chloroflexota bacterium | reverse complement strand
TCTACATGGGCGGCCATATTTCGGACGCCCACTACAACCCTGCGGTAACATTGGCGGCGTGGATACGTAACGACATGTCTGCCGTCGATGCGCTGTGGTATCTTGTCGCGCAAATGTTGGCTGCGCTACTTGCCAGTGTCACAGTCTACACCATTCTGGGCGAAACTTTTGCCCCCATGCCGAACCCATCGATCTCCCTCGTTGGCGTCCTATTGGTCGAAATCCTTTTCACCTTTGCCCTGGTTTTGGTTATCCTGAATGTGGCAAAAGCCCAAGGAACAGTGGGCAATGGCTTCTACGGCATTGCCATTGGCTTTACCGTGATTGCCATTGCCTACACTGGCGGTGGTATTTCTGGCGGTGCATACAACCCTGCTGTCGGGCTAGGCCCTGCCATCATCCATACACTGCTTGGCAACGGAACACTCGCCCATACATGGCTCTATTTGTTGGGACCATTTGCAGGTGGTGTCTTAGCCACAGCGGTCTTTTGGGTACAGGAGGATTGGTGAGTCCATTGCAGTAGCTATTCGCTAGACTGCACATCCTTCCCTTCGCCATCCCCTTCACCGGACACTGCGCTATCAGACGCTGATTCACCTTCAGCCGCAGCACCCTCACCATCCGCCTGGGCAGCACCTTCATCATTCTCCTCGGCATCATCACCCTGAGCATCATCACCCTCTGTGGCAACCGTTGGCTCAGGCGTCGGCTCAGGCGTTGGCTCTACAACAGGCTCTTCTGTCGGCACAGGCTCCGGCGTCGGCGCAGGTTCTTCTTCCTCAGCCAAGAACCCATCCTGCGTTGCCTCCACCAGCGCATCGCCCGTAAACGCAGCCACACTCACATAATACTCAGAGCCAGACGATTTCATGGCATAGTTGCCCTCATCATCGGTTGCACCAAGCTCAATCGTTATGGCTTCGCTTGCACCCTCAGTGCCATCAGAGCCTGTATTCGTCGTGATCAAAGTTACGGTTGCCAGCGGTGCATCCATGCCGTAGTCGGGCTGCGCGCTTTTACCCAGCGGCTCACGCATACGGATGTTGACGACACGACCAAGCAGTGTGTTGACTTCGGTGTCATCCAGGGACCCCATGAGCAAGCCCTGTTGGGTCCAGCCGCTGTCTGCATTCTCGCGCGCAAAGGTGAAGTCACCGTTGGCGTTTGTCAGCCGAAATTCGGTGACGGTGTTGCGGTCTGTCTCAAAATAGAGCGTGTCGATCCAGCTTGAAATTTGAGGATTTAGCTCCCATGCGGCAATGCCATCGGTCAGGTATGTGGCCGATTCGCCATCCAGCCGGACATGGGTTGCCCCTGTGCTAGGGGCGGAACCAACATAGACTGTCTGCTTCTCGCCATCAATCGTGATGTCGATTTTGCCTGCAAAGCTGTCCGCCGCCACCTGTAGCCGATTGTGACTGGCATCGGTCTGTGTCACCAGCCGATTGGTCTCCATCGCCACCAACTTGTCGACAATTTCCTCAACCTTGGTTGGATTGGCCGGGAAATTATCACGGTCTGCCAGCACCCAACCGCTGCCCGTCTGCACCAGCCGCAATGAATTCTCACTGTCGTTGGTCACAACCAGTTCATTGATATCTTCCGCACTCAACTCACCCAGCAGCGGACTGCTCTCCGTCGCCTCGGCACTGGGCCAATAAAGTAATGCAATTGCCCCCAACTGAATCAACATCAGCACCACCAAGGCCACGTTGATCGGGGTAATTTTTAGTCGATTTCCAGTCATCGTTGTACCTCCTTATGAAGAGTTGAAGGGTTGAAAGGTGGAAAAGTTGAAAGTTGAAAGTTGAAAGTTGATAACTAACACTATCACACTATCACACTATCACACTATCACACCCCATCTCTGCTACTTGACCAACGTCATTGGCTGCTCATTCTTCCGACGTGTGTTCCACACAAAGCCCAACACGACCAGTGCTATCAGGGCGAACAGGTAGTTGAATACCTCCCAACGCGTCTGTTCTTCTGGCAGCAATGGGTCTAAGATGCGTGTGTGTGTCCCACGCGAGCGGATGCTCAACAGGTCCAAATCTTCAACAGACCAATCGACGGCATTTTGTACCAGTTGGAGACTGTTGAGATAGCCATCAAAGGAAATCTGTGAGGAAATAGTGAACACGGTATCGTTCAGGAAGTAGCCGCTGCCGATCACCACCAGCCGTGCCGATTCCGGTGATTGGGCGATGGTGGCTGGGGTGGGCCCTTCTTGTGGTGGGTTTTGTAAACCCTGTGGTGCATTGGGGTTGGGTGGTGGTGGCTCACCGTCAAGTGGTGATTCCTTGTCCGCAAAGAAACTGTTAAAACTACCTTGAACGGAGACCGCCAAAATTTCAGAGCCTTGTTGATCCCCCAATGGAAAACCATACTCTGGGTATAGCTCGGTGTTGGGCTGGATATCAGTGCTGTCTCGTCGCCATGACGCTTCGGTTGATTGCAGCAACACGGACCAGTCACGCTCACTATTTTTGACCTCATCGACCTTGACGGGCGATACCCAGTTGAGTGTCACCGCTTGCAGATTGGAGATAATCGCACTCTCATCGCTCATGCCATCCGAGCGGACATCGACAAAGTATGGATACGGAATCGACTGAATTTCTTGGACCGTGAACCCGCCGACATCTCGCTGTACTGTAATCGGGAAAGGTTCGTTGAAGGTGTCCATGACCATCGTGTCCTGAACATTGATGCCATAGTGGTCTAGCACATCGCGCATCCCGTCGGGGACCTGCTCAAGCGCAAGCTCGCCGGTGAATGGATCGACCTTGACGGTGTAATTGTTACCCGCCAGCACGACAGAACCACCGCGCATCAGATACTGGTCGATGGCGTAGCGCACACGGTCATCCATGCCCTGTGGTGCAACCACCACCAATACATCGATGTCTGCCGCCACTTGACCCAGACTCAGGTCAACAGGGCGCACCTCGTAATCCTGACGGAGTTGATCGATCATGGTGTTCCATGTTGAGAAAGGCGGCTGTTGTGTCTGCCCAAACTGCGCCAATGTTGGATCAGGGCCAATGGTTGGCTGCCAGACACCCACGACCTTGAGGAAGCCGCTGGAGAAGCGTTTAAGCGATGACTCAACGCTGGTACGTAATTCGGCAGGACCCAAGTCACCTGTTGGATAGATCAACGATGCTTGGTCGCCCACCTGCAAAATCATGTGCATGTAATAGGATGTGGGTGAGAAGAGCGGCTGGAAGGGCTGGATGCCATAGGTGTCCAACAGTGCTTGTGGATTCATCTCGCTGTTAGGGTCAGTGGGGTCCACAATGCGGAAGGTAAACTTGTCCGGTGCGCTGGACTGCGCCTCTACGCTGATCTCATCGGCCAAAGTCTGCACGGTATTGATGATGTCTGCATCAGCCAACTCTGGTGGTAGCGTATCCGGCGTGACATAGAGCGTTAACTCAGCGGGTGAGGTCAGCGACGCCAAAATCGACTCGATGTTTTGGAAGCCAAAGACCGTCTTTTTGATACTGCGTGTCAGGTCATATTCTAAGTTGCGCAGCCGTACATCAAGCTGACCATCTCGGTATGGCTCAACCTCAATCAAATCTTGGAAACCGAGGACTTCACTCTGGTCACCATACCGAATGAGAATGTTAAAATAAGCGTTAACCACACCCGATTCATAGCGTCCCGCAATCTGGAAGGGCGTGGGACGGATACCATAACTCTGGTTGGCTTCAGCCTCCAGGTCAGGATTCTGCGCTGGGTCCACGATTTCAAGCGTGACATTGCCCTGTGACGCCACCTCGTACTCATAGAGCATGTCGGTGATACGCGGCACAAGCGGCGATAGCAGTGGATGGGTGCGCTCGCTAAAATAGGCACGAATCAGGAGCGGCTCTTGCAGATTCCCCAACAAGTCCTCGGTCGTGGGCGAGAGTGTATATTCCTGATTTTCGGTCATGTCCAAGCGAATGCCGTTGAGTGGGTAGAGCCATACATTGAGCGCAATCAAGTTGACGGCCAGTAGCCCTGTCCCAAGAAGGGCGTTGAACTGATAGTTGGCCGTGTGTTCGCCTGCACTCCAACGCTTTGTGTCCAGCGAGAGGACGTTCAACGACAAGAAAAGAATCGCCAATGAGAGGTAATAGACCAGATCACGGATATCCACGACCCCGCGTTCAATGCTCTCAAATCGGCTTCCTGTGGCAAACGCACGCATGATGCCACCGATGGTCTCGCCCGCAAACTCGGTGACACCGCGTGTACCGACCATATAAAAGAGACCACAGACGACGGTTGTGAGGATCAAGGCCACAATCTGGTTGTCTGTACGTGACGATATATATAGCCCAATAGCAGCGTAGGCTGCGGCCATGAGAATTGCGGCCAGATAGCCCCCAATGGCGGGACCCCAATCCAGATTGCCCAAGCTATCCACCGTGTAGGGTAGAAAGAGCGTGAGGGCTAGGGCAAGGATGATCAGAATCATCACCGCCAAAAATTTGCCGATCACCAACTGTACGGGGCGTATCGGCAATGTCAACAAAATTTCCAACGTACCCTGCTGCTGTTCCTCGCTCCATTGGCGCATGGTCAACGCCGCCACAAGGAAGATCAACAGCAGTGGCATCCAGCGAAACAAGGGGCGTACATCTGCAATGCCCCGTGCAAAAAATGTATCGATCCAAAAGAATGAAAAAAGCGTCGCCGCCAGAAACACCCCCAAAAAGATGAGGGCCATCGGCGAGCCAAAGTAACTCTGCAACTCTTTGCGTGTAATGGCAAGGGTTTGTCGCATGTGTCTCACTCCGTTTTTTATTATTAGCTTGTCAGCACTTCAGCATTTCAGCATACTGGCTGACAAGCTGACTAGCTGACTAGCTGATTAGCTGACTACTTGTCGCTAACTCATTAAACACTGTCTCCAACGTCTGTTCATCGCGCCGTAACTCGCGTACAGGCCAATCATGCGCACGTGCCGCCTCATAGAGTACGGGGCACAAATCTGCATCCTCTGTACCAAAGACGCGCCAGCCAATGTAGCCATCGCTTGAACGCGCAAACTCAACATCCTTGACTTGTGGCAGTGCCTTGATGACCTTGTCGATGCCTGACACCTTTTCTTGCAAAATCAGGATGGCGTTGGCTGTTGCCGAAAGCTCCGAGAGCCGTGCATCTGCCCTGATCTCGCCGTTGAGCAAGATGATCACACGGTCACACAACGCTTCAACCTCGGACAGAATGTGTGTAGAAAAAAGAATGGTGCTGTTTTCGGCCAAGCGACGAATCAGATTGCGAATCTCAACAATCTGCGTGGGGTCCAGCCCCACCGTTGGCTCGTCTAAAATCAACAGCTTTGGTTTGTGAAGAATGGCCTGTGCCAGCCCGACCCGTTGGCGATACCCCTTACTCAGGTTGCCTATCGGTCGCGTCAAATGATCATCTAGCCCAACGGCGTAGACTGCATCTGAGATATATTTGGCCTGATCACGGCGTGGAATTTGGCGCAAATCTGCCATCATCCGCAGATATCCTTGCACCGATAGCTCTGGATAGAGCGGTGCGCTTTCGGGCAGATAGCCGATACGCGACTGTACCGAGCGCGGCTCGGTCAAGACATCCAGATCATCAATGGTGACGTTTCCTGCTCCTGGCTGGAGATAACCGGTTAGGGTTTTGATGGTGGTGGTTTTGCCCGCCCCATTGGGCCCCAACAAACCAACAATCTCACCAGCCTTGATCGAGAAGGAGACGTCGCGCAGTGCTTGAATTGCACCGTAGGTCTTGGTCAAGTTCTGCACTTCGATCATGCAATACATGCTCCTTTGTGAAAAGTTGAAAGGTACAGGTTGCAAGTTACAGGTTGCAAGTTGCAGGTTGCAAGTTGCAGGTTGCACTTTTCGTTTGTATTGTTACCATCCATCATCGTATGGGATGTTTGTTAAAATTTCATTAGAGAAATGCTAGTGTTGTGTTAGAATTTTGAATGTAACAGGTTGGCTATCTGCTGTCAGCCTGTAGATAGCCAACCTGCGATATTGTTTTTTCATTTTTCTATTTTTGAATTTGGAGGGTACGTAGAGTTGTGATATAATCTCAATCAGTTAGGTAATAACTATGCCGTGGCTACGGCCACTTATCGGGGGAGGCATATTTGTTGCCTAATCAAAGTCGGGCTGTTATCTGTGGTATTGGCGCTACGGCGTCTATCGGGGGAAATACTGCATTTAACGGCCTGTTTTTTTATTGGAGACAAATTTCTGCGTTGCCAGACGCGGATTACATCACATATATCAATCAGTCGTGTCACCGCAATTCATACTCTGCTATCCACTAAATAGTCATTTCTTATTCTATTATATTCCATGTAAAACTGAAAACAATAAATATCCGAGGTTTTTTGGGCATTCATGATGTTAATAATTGTAGGTCATCGCTATTAGCGCGGCAAATTTTGCATATCCCAGAGTATTACACCAGTAGCGATGACTTTCCCAACAGAACGAATACAATTATCGTTTGATGACAGGTAAGAAAATAGAACGGCCATTGCCCGGTGGTCGACGCGGCGCAATCGCGATCTCGCTGTAGTTTTGCGCCGCGCGTAGTACACTGCCACTAGGCCCGCTGACATCGGTGGCAGGGAAGGTATCCAGCAATTGGATATCCGTGCCTGTGGTGCTGTTCATGGCTTCGACTTCAACACGCAAAATTTCAAGGACACCGCTGACAGGGTAGATAAAAAAGTCATTGGCTACCCCCGCACTGCTAAGTGAACCCGCCCCATACCGGAATGTGCCTGCATCAGCATCAAACTCAACTGGGTCTAAGACCAATGGCAGGTCCGATGTGTTGTGGATGACGTTGCGAATCTGGAGATAATGCGGGTCAAGTTTGCCATTGACCTGAATGCCATTGACATCGGCGCTGCCCGTGTTGAGCATAAGCGTAAAGACCTGTGTATCACCCACATACATAGACTCGTCTGTACTTTCAAAATAGAGGGTGGCATCTTTATCTGTTGGCGGTTGGCCGGGCATCTGTGTCGGTACAGGTGAGGGGGTTGCTGTTGGGACTGCGGTGGGGTGTGGTGTCACAGTTGGCGTGGTAGTGGGGCGTGGTGTTGCCGTCGGGATAGCTGTTGGCCTGGGTGTGGGTGTTGGCGTGGGTGATACTGGCGTAAAGCGTGTATAGAGCAGTCGATTGGGTGAATCTGCGCCGATGTCGGAGAGTTGGTTGGGGGATGCCTGTTCAACGATGGCGCGCAGGACGGTGGCAGGGTCATGGTCAGGGTGCTGTTGCAGATAGAGTGCGGCTGCACCTGCCACATGTGGGGTAGACATAGAGGTTCCACTGAGCCGATTGGTGTTGGAATCACCTGTGTGCCATGCGGATGTAATGTCCTTTCCCGGGGCAAATAGGTCTACACAGGTGCCTATATTGGAAAAGGATGCGCGCATATCGCTGTCGGTGGTTGCGCCAACGGTAATCGCCTCATCGATCCGTGCAGGAGAGTAGCGACAGGAATCATTCGCATCATTGCCCGCACCAACGACGTAGGTAATCCCAGCCGCAATGGAATTCTTGACCGCTTTGTCAAATACATCATTCCCCGGTCCACGTAGACTCATGTTGGCGACAGCAGGGGCGTGGTGGTTGGCTGTCACCCAATCAATGCCTGCGATGATAGTCGAGTAGGAACTGCCACCAGAGCAGCCAAAGACACGCACAGGATAGAGTTTGACTGCTTTGGCAATGCCATAAGTCTTGCCCCCAATCGTCCCCGCGACATGAGTCCCATGTCCCATACAATCATTGGTTCCACTGTCATCTTTGAGACTGCTATAGCCGTCGCCCACACGTCCTTCAAATTCGCTGTGACTGGGGCGGATGCCACTGTCGATGACATAGACATGGACGCTGCTGGCATCGTTGTGATAGGTGTAGTTGCTGTCAAGGGGCAGGCTGCGTTGGTCCACGCGATCTAGCCCCCATATGGCTGCTGGCTGTGTCGCGTCTGGCCGTGTGACATCTGGCTGTATACTATTTGGCTGGATTTGACCACTTTGGCTGCTGGTCAACCCATCCCACATGGGGTCAAGCACAACGATATCATCCGCAACGATTGCCTCAATTTCGGACATAGCCGCCATCTCTGCCACAGCCGAAGGCATCAGGTCCGCTGCAAATCCGGTGAAGACGGTTTCATAGGTGTAGGTGAGCCGGCCATCAAACATATCCACCAACACGGTGGCATACTCCTCAACCGTCAACCCACTATCGCTGATAGCAATTGGTTCGATGAGTACGATATAGCTCTGCTCCGGATCAATGCCAATCTGGGGGCCAACCACAGGGTCATCCAAGCTCTGTGCATGGACAACCCGCTGCGCACCGATACCGATATAACGGATGAGGGTTGAACTGGGAATCGTTGAGCCAGTAAGCGTTGTAAGCAGCATCATGCCGATCAGTAGATGGGATGCTGCTTGGATGCGATGATAGATGGACACACGGTTGGATTTGTATCCATGAACCGTATGCAGATTGTTGCGTATGACTGATAGTAACGATTGCTTCATTTGATTTTGGTCCTCCCTTTATGGATGCTGCACTCATGGCGCGCTGCATTGTCTGCTTATATAAACACAGGTTTGGTCAAAATCCCCGAACGAATTTGTAGAATTGTGCATAAAATAGATCAGGCTGGATGATAGCCCAACGCCCTGCTTGTTTGTTCCAAAAAATTTTGGTTGGAAGATTTGTCCAATTCCTCTATAATGGTGTGGATTTAATGGTATGGATTTAATGATCCGGTAGGGGGACGAGCTCGTCCCCTTACGCATCCAGACAAAACATTACAGATAGAAGTGAGGATAGGATGAAACGAAACGTATGGACAGAAGTCAATTTACACCCTGATGCCTTGGCGCGGTTACAGACCCATGCCGAGGTTATTACGGGTGGCACACGTGATAATTTACCTGGCGCGGAAGTCGCTGTGATTGGCGGCAGCACGGTGGATGGTGCATTTTTGGACCACGCTGGCCCCGCACTCAAAATGGTGATTCGGCATGGCATTGGCTATAATGCGGTTGATGTGCCTGCCGCCAGCAAGCGTGGCATTTTGGCCGCCAACACGCCCGATGGTCCCACCGAAAGTACAGCCGAACACGCCGTAGCGCTGATGCTCTCCATGACCAAACGCGTGGTTAAATCGGACCGTGTACTACGCCAGAATCAGCCTTGGACACGGGCGGACACACGCGGGCTGGAGGTGCTGGACCATGTGCTTGGCGTGGTCGGCTATGGACGCATTGGACGACGTGTGACCGATATTTGTGTATCGGGGTTAAAGATGAAGGCACTGGTCTATGATCCTTATTTACCCAACACGGTTGCGTTGCCAGATGGTGTCACCAAGGTCGATCAACTGGATGATTTATTGACCCAGGCAGATGTTGTGACGATGCACACACCGCTGATGCCATCGACCCATCACATGATCAGCGAGCGCGAGCTACGGCTCATGAAGTCCGATGCCTATTTGGTCAATGCCAGTCGCGGCCCCGTAGTCGATGAAGCCGCCCTCATTCGGGTGCTACAAAGTGGACACTTGGCAGGGGCGGGGCTAGATGTCTTTGACATCGAACCCCCAGAGGCCGACAATCCACTGCTACAGATGGATAATGTGGTTGCTACACCACACATTGCCAGCAACACGCCCCAAGGAAGCTATCGCATGTCGCAAGGTGTGGTAGATCAGATTGTGCAGCTTTTTGCCGACGAACAGCCGTCATTTCTGCTTGATCCAGCAGTGTGGCCGGGTCGTGCGGGATGACGTTCTTAGGCCACCCCACAATATAAAAAGTTGAGTAACTATTCAGGGGGGAGAGTAGGGGTAAAACGAGACATGAAATGGGGAGAGAGATGGAGAAGATGGATGGAATACAAAAAAGGCGAATCCACACAGATATATCGCTGCGTGGATTCGCCTAAAAAGCAGAAGAAG
>JBCCFC010000416.1:0-10007 GCA_039029935.1 Chloroflexota bacterium | reverse complement strand
TTTAGGGGGTGCGGATTAGGCCAATCCGTACTCCCTAAATCCGCGCCACTATTGATTACAAAATTGGTTTACCTTGTGATATAATCGCCCTTACAGATATATGAATCTAGTAAAGTCAAAAACGTAAGTA
This sequence comes from Chloroflexota bacterium, assembly GCA_039029935.1. Lineage (GTDB taxonomy): Bacteria > Chloroflexota > Anaerolineae > Caldilineales > Caldilineaceae. Next base: position 9,877 of record JBCCFC010000416.1, on the reverse strand, counting down.
GCAATTGTTCAGTAAGCACACCCTGTGCGGGTTGAACTCGTAGACTTGACCCGCACGGAGCCCAAAGGCGGGAACCCTTTGGGTGCTGCTCACTGAACTATAGAACCGACTTTGCTCAGGCGAGTGTACTAATTTTTCGATTATCAGTCATTTCAAAAAACGAATTATAAATAAATAGATGGATAATCAAAAATCAAACGATTCTACACCAACGCAACTAAAAATGCGCACCCATGTCACCTTTTTGACCAACCCCGAAACCGAAGACCTCTTTGGCAGTGCGCGCATTGTGGAACCGCCACCAGATGTCAAGCAGGCACAACGAGGCAACCTCTACGTTGTCATTGAACTCAGTGGTAATCAACCCCCACGTGCGCTGGAGCAACTGGCAGAGCCATTACTGAGCACCATTCAACGCTCTTACTACGCCGCAAAAGGTACGCAATCCAAAGTGCTAGAGGAAGCGGTGCAAAACGTCTATGCGCAGATTCAGCGGCATAATCAAGAGAACCCCACTGCAGGGGTACGGGCTGGGATTATCTGCGCTGGATTGTTGCGCAATCGGTTGATTATCTTGACCTGTGGACCCGCTCTGGCCTTGGTCGGCGAGGAAAAAATTGAAGTGTTCCCCAACGATTTGGTGAATTTGACGCTGGCAAAAGATGACGATGACCTGCTCGATATTCAGATATATCGGCGTGAATTGCAGACCGATGGCGCACTCTTTTTGGGTGGCGCGCGCTGGCTGGAAGAAGTCCCATTGCGTGAATTGGCCGGTAGTGTCGCCTATGCCAACGCTGAAAATTATCTCGAAATTGCCCAAGCACTCCGCCAAGAAAGCAAAAATTTACCCATGCCTGCTCTACTGGTGGCATTTGAACCAGACCAAGCGATGGGGACGCCACCGCCAAGCTTTAACCCATCACCATTGACGCCTCCCGCACCACAATCTAGCCTAGAACCAAACATTGACCAAATCGCCTATGAATCAAATGATTTAACGCCAAGGGAGGAACCCCAATCCCATCGTAAACCGTCCGCAAGTCTACCGGGGCTACCAACAGCGGTTGGAGGCTATCAACCGCATCATCAGCCCGAACATCAGGCCGATAATGCATTCAACATTCCGCCAGAACCAATGATAGATCGTGATTTCAATAACTATTTCGATCCTTACCCTGATCCGAATGATGAATCTGAACCCGTATCCTCACAGACTGAGTTTCATGAACCAGTGGGGGGGCCTACGGCTCAACCTGCGTTTACACCCGAACCATCGACAACGACACCAGAGAGTATGTCCGACAGCAACAGCACCTCATCGTTTTTCCAACGTGCCAGACAATTGGCATCCGATATGCTGCCCAGCGCACAGCAACCAGCGTCAGCGGCCAGCCAATTTGCACCGCCGCCAAACACAGCAAGCGATGAACCGTTTGCCGATCAGATGCCACTGCCCGACGCAACACAGGAGACAGATAGCGATAGCCAATTCCGTCCTGCGTCATCACGTAGCGTTACGACGATGCCAAAACCAGAACTCCCCCCCTTCCAGCCACCCAAGCCGACACAGGGCGGACGTGCACGGTTACTGATTTTATTGGCGGTCCTCATTTTAGTATTGGTTCCCATCATCGTTGGCACAGTTTACTGGCAACAGGGGGCAACGCTACGCGCTGAGGCCGAGATGCGTATTGACTTGGCGGATAGCAGGTTGCTTGGTGCCAAGAATGCGTTGGATGGTGGTGATAAAGTGACAGCGCGGGCAATGCTGATTGAAGCCGAAGAACACCTCGACCATGCAGCCGCTATTCAAGGGCAGACCGAGCGCATTATCTCGCTATCCGCACAGGTACAACAGGAGATGCAAGAGGTCCTACAAATTGTCCCCTTGCAACAGCTTGTTTCGCCGCTCGTCACCTTCCCTGAAAATGCACTACCCCATCGTGTCTTTGTCGTGGCACAGGATGTCTATATCCTCGATGTCGGGCGCCAGATGATACTCCGCTATAGACTTGATGCCAACCGTGATTATATTCCTGATCAGGATGGCGAAGTTGTCCTGCAACAGGGGCAAATTGTTGACGGCATCACGGTAGGCCGTCTGGTGGATATTGCCTGGCAAGACCCCATCCCGGGTGTGGATGACAAAGCGCATTTGCTCATCTTGGACCGCAACAATCAGGTATTCCGCTATAACCAGCAGGTGGAAGGCGTGACACGTGTCACCTTCGCTGAACAAAATCCACTCCAAATCTCCAACCAAATCGAAGTGTACTTTGGCCGTTTATATGTAGCGGATGAAGGGCGTGGTCAAATTTACCGTTACGATGCAGGGAGCTATCAGCAGCTACCTGTGACATGGTTTACGGCGCAGAATAGTGTTAATCTTGCGGGATTGCGCACCTTGATTATTGACGGTGATATTTGGCTGCTCTTTGATAGCGGACGTGTTTTGCGCTATCACCAAGGGGAACAGGTGCCCTTTGGCCTAGAAAACAGTGTTGGGCTGGCCGATGAGCCTGTGGATATGTATGTGGCCGAAGGCGACAACGCCTTTATCTATCTCGCTGACGCTGCCCAAGAGCGTATTTTAGTCTTTGATAAGAGTGGCGCATTCCAAAATCAACGCAAGGCCCCCGCAGGTGAAAGACAATTGCGTGGGTTGCGTGGCATTTTTGTGGATGAGGTGCCGGGTACATTGTATATTTTGACGCAGGAAGGATTGTTTCAACATCCGCTCTATCGTTAGATTACCGTGATGGCATAGCTCTAGTTTTCAGATTGTATGCATTTCTTCAAACGACCATTTATATGCTATAAGTCTGACAGAAAAGAATAGGTGCGATGATAGGTATTGGTCTCGGAATCGTCAAACAAACAGTGCTTTTGCCTATATAATCAACCTAATTATACGTAATCTCTACGTTGAGACAACGTTTTACCCAACAGCACTAGACATTTAACCTGATGCCCTGCTATTTTTACGGCTTTTTTTCACACAGCCCTATCGAAACTTGCCAACATCTAAGACATGTATGATATAATCCCGCACGTTATGGACCACTTATTAGGAAATCGACGTTTAGTGAGTAGTGGTAGTTAAATCTATGTCACTTCATTTGGTAGTGTCTAGGCTGATAGCATTTAGTATAGACATCTGAAAGGATTGCTGCGTGACTGAAATCAACGATTTAACTACGCCGCTTATATCCAAAAAGTGTGTAAACCAATCATTTTGCCATTGGTTAGAGGTAGAGTTTGCACATTTGTTGAATATGGGCCAACTATGGATGTTTAAATTGTTGATCAATTTCATTGTGTTTAAGGGTTACTTGACGTAATACCAATCCACAATACAAATTTAGGTCACTTAAAGAACATATGAACAGAGCAAAATCTAATTCTAATGAGTCGCACCCACCCAACCCAATCAATATTCCGCAAGACGCGTTGACACCACCACCCAGACGCGACCAGATCACATTGCCAGACTTACCTGTTGTATTGCCACCACCGCCTACACAACATACAACACAGATGCATCAAACACAGATGCACCAAACAACAGGTTCATCCACCATAAAAAATGTCCTATCTACTTTGCAAAAAAATCGCTTTGCAGGGTTCGCAACAGCCTATAGCGTTTGTATCCTGCTGCTTGCCCTGTTAATTGGTCCACAACTCTATCGCTGGGCCAACCAAAGTGTCACACAGTCTTCACCCTCGTTGTATCTAACATCATACTTTTCAACGCAGCCAGAAGCAACACCAACAGAAACGGGCGCAGGGATTGAACAAAGCCCTGTCGTTCAGCCAATTTTCGAGCCGCAAGATGCAGCCGAGTTGTCTGAATTCGCCAAAGCAAATCCAGTCATCAATATCCTATTATTGGGTATCGACACACGTCGCAAATCTAGTGAGTTGACACTCACGGATACGATGCTGCTGTTGACGTTGGATTTACAGTCACAGACCGCTGGCATGTTATCATTTCCACGTGATTTATGGGTACCGATTCCAGCGTATGATATGACCACCAAGATCAATTTGGCCTATAGCATTGGTGAGCAGAGAAGGTATCCTGGTGGTGGTGAAGCACTTGCCAAAGAGACCATCAGCAACTTTATCGGTCGCGAGGTGCATTACTTTGCCCGTGTCAACTTTGATGGATTTATTGAGATGATCGATCTTATTGATGGTGTCGAGGTCATCGTGCCATATACAATTGAGGACTTTCATTACCCAACGGCTGATTTTGGGGTGGAACGCTTCTATATTGAGGCTGGAACACAGCATTTGGATGGCGAGACAGCACTTAAGTTTGCACGCACACGTAATGTAGACAACGACTACGGTCGGGCACGCCGCCAGCAGCAGATCATTCGTGCGGTGGCCGACAAGGTGTTGCGTGCGGACATGATCCCTAAGCTGGTTCCCAAAATTCCACGCGCCATGTTGACCATGCGCAAGAGTTTTGAGACGGACATGCCACTTGCCACGATGTTTGAGTTGGCAAGTTATTTCCACCAAGCATCTATGAAGGAAATTCGCCAGCTTGTGCTGGACAGCAGCTATGGCACGGAGTCGTTCAGCGATGAAGGCGCGTGGATTTTGATTCCGGATCGTGCCAAAGTGCGGGTCGCACTCAACGAATTCTTTGAACCCACACAGGTGGATGCGGTCACACAGGCAGACAACGGCCCTCAGGCATCGGCTACGCCCGGATGGGTGCGGCTTGAGATTTTGAATGGCACTGGACGTCCCGGTGTGGCAGGCGAGATCAGGACACAACTCAGTGCGTTGGGCTGGCAGGTGGTCTACATTGATGTTGCGGACCGCTCCGATTACAAAGATACAGTGCTGGTCAACTATGGCATTGACGATATCTGGGTTGACAAAATTAAACAGGATTTAGGGCTACCCAGCAATCTCCCCAGTATCACGGGGATCAATCAATCCGCACCGATTGATATTCGCGTTGTCGTTGGCCGTGATATGTTGGATACGCTGGCACTGAAATAAAATAGGGCTGTTCCACAAAAGTAATTATCCCATAGCCGTTCAGTAGGCACACCCTGCGTGAGGTATGTCTACCGAACGGCTATTTTATTCTGTGGAATGGTCCAGAATCCTCGACTCTATTTTTCCCAAACCGCTTTTACAGACTGTAGAACAGGCAACTCATCCAGTGTATAGACTTTACCGCTATTGGCACCAGTCTCACCCGATAATGAATGACCAAAGATTACATTTTCTAAGGCTTCCATGTCATTCTCTCCATCCGGCTGATGAGTCCCTACGTTATCCTCAGCCTCACTGCTTGTATCATCAACAAACCAAGGAATCGGCTCAGTAAATCGAGGCAATGACACCAATGCAACATGAAGCGCAGTCAATCGCTGATGTTGTGCAACTAGGGTTGCTGGCTCGATAGCTGGTTGACCGACATCACCGTCAGTATTCAAACGTTTTTCTAACAATATATCCTTTGTTAGCACACGCTCGCTTGTCGGACTGCCCGCGGTAGCAAAAATGCGTACAGGTGCAACAGTTTCTTCCCCATCGGGGGACCGCGTATCTAAAGGGGAACCTGCGATTGCCGAGTTGCCAGAAAGCGTATAGTGCAGATTATGAGAGAGTGTGAGGTCGCCGACCAGATAGCTGCCAATGCCATAAAGTGGCGCATTGGCCTGTGCATCAGATAGTGGCAAATTCGGTCTGGGCAACAAACTTTGTAAAAGTTCGGTATGCAGTCGTTCCGCTGAGATTGAGCCGCTGCTTATCGGCATTGCAGAAGCAGTCTGACTGTGCTTGGCAGAGAACGCTTGGTGGACAAGGATGTCAATACCCTGTATCCGCAAAATATCAATTGCTTCTGGATAGAGCAAATCGCTGCCAAGCAGAATGCCCAATCGGACGGGGCCAATGTCCTCAATCTCAGTGACGATGGGCCGCCATGTGCTGCCCGGTTGAACCAGTGGATCTGGGGCATAAATCATCACTTTGCTTTGTGTGCCGACAAGCTGACCTGTATGATCAAAGACTGCCGCCAGGTGACGTATGACACCATCTTTTGGATCGCGTAGATATGCACTCGGTGCCACAATTGTCAATCCAGTTTTACGCGCCAAGTCACTAAATAGCTCATGATAGCGGTCCCAGAGTTTTTCACTAGAGGACAGGATGGTTTCAGCCAACAGCGGACGCACATCTAGTGCCTGCCAAGATGCCCATCGTCGTGTCATCCATCGTTGCAGTTGTGGCTGCCGTGCCGAACGCTCAAAGGCATTGCGCATTTGTCTGGTAGCGCGGCCTTCTAAACTGGCAAGTGCCAACATCAGACCGCCATATTCTGGAAAAACACATAGATGCGCACTATCCCCCTTGGCTTTTTGCACAAGACGCGTTAATTGGTTGCGATAGTCATTCAGGGATGCAGGCCATTGCCAAACCTGTTGTATACAGGCCACCTTTATGTTTTGGGCTGATGTTGGTGTTTCAGTTGTCGTTTTAAGCGTTGCGTCTGCCATGATTGCGTTGATTTTGATTGTATCGATCATTTTTGAATCTATTATTTTTGAACCCACTGTATCCTTTGACTATACCACAGTCGGAAGTTTTTTTGAATTTGCGAATTAGGCTAAAAATAGCGCGGACTCAGAAAAAAATATTGATTTTAGAAGGTTTCCTACTTGACAAAGAGAAAAACAGTTGGTATACTCTCATCGGTCCTACAAACCAAGTTGAAGTTTTGGCTTCACATTTCGATGTGCCTCCATCGTCTAGTGGTTAGGACTCAGGCCTTTCAAGCCTGCAACAGGGGTTCGAGTCCCCTTGGGGGTACCATCATCAAAAGAGCTTTGCAATTAGTTGCAAAGCTCTTTTATTTTTTTACCCTAAATTTGCAATACTATCTTTTTATTAAAAATAGTTGCTCAACCTTGTGCTTCCATATATACTAGCCAGCCAACACATAGGGCTGATTCTATTTGAGCTTCAGCTTATTTTTGACATTGAAAAACACTGATAAAAACAATGGGAGAACACAATGCGAACAGACTACGAATATATTGTATTAGGGTGCGGTGGTGTTGGTTGTGGTGCCACCTATTGGCTGTCACGGCGGGCAGGTGGTGACGTTCTTGGTTTAGAGCAGTTCAAACTATTTCACCACAACGGCGGGTCACAGGACTACTCACGCATCATTCGCCTGACCTATCATGACATCAAATATACGGCGTTGACACCACACACCTACACGGCATGGAACACAGTGGAAGAGGAATCTGGCATCCAAATTGTCACGAAGACAGGCGGTGTCGAGTTCGCGGATGTGGGCAGCAAGTATCAAGAAGATGTGGAGAACTATGCAGTGGCGATGGAGACCGCCAACATCCCCTTTGAGCGCATTGATGGCGATGAGATGATGCGTCGCTATCCACAATTTCGCTTTGAGCAGGAACTGGATGTCCTGATCCAAGATGAAACAGGCATTGCTGACCCCAGCCGGGGGAACGCCGCCCACATCGCACTGGCACGTGGTTATGGCGCAACCATCATAGACGAATGCCCTGTCACCCACATTGAGCCATTTGATGGCGGTGTGACTGTCCACACCAATAAAGGCACATTTACCTGTCGGCAGTTGGTTGTGACAGCAGGTGCGTGGGTGGACCATGTGTTGGAGTCCGTCAACCTGAGCCTGTCGGTGACTGTCACCAAGGAGCAAGTCACCTATTACAGCACGCCCAATCTGAAAGAGTTTGGTGTTGGTCAATTCCCAATCTTTATCTGCCATGCCGATTACGCCTATTACGGCTTCCCGGTCTATGGCGAAGTCGCCACCAAAGGAGCCATCGACGCCAGCGGTCCTATCACAACAGGCGATACACGCACCTTTGATCCTGTGGTCGAACGTGAACAACAACTTGAGTCATGGCTACAAAAACACATCCCCGGCTTCTTGGGGCCAAAGCTCTACACCAAGACCTGTCTCTACACCATGCCCAAGGATCGTGATTTTGTCTTTGATCGCCACCCTGAACACCCAGAGATCATCATCTTCAATGGTGCAGGGCATGTGTTTAAATTCTCTAGTCTGATGGGCAAAATACTCAGTGAGGTCGCTATTGATGGGCAGACAGATTATCCAATTGACGCATTCACATTGAATCGCCCAGCGATTATGGATCCGTCGTTTGAGGCGCAATTCCATATTTAAGGAATCAGCACGCTGGTATTTCAGTACTAGTCTACCGACGTGCTGATTACTCATTTCTCACTTGCCTGTTTTTGCAAAATCCCCAAACTCTGTTATCATCTGGCAGCAAAATTAAATTAAAGTGCAAAGATGTAGGTTTGAAAGCGTCATCGCCACGCAATCAAAACTACAATACGGGGGAAGCTCGGTGAAGGCTATGCATAGCCCATTCCGGCACTGGCCCGCAACGGTAAGTGATGTTTTTGTCATAAAGTCCGAATACCCGTCTTTGCAGAGGCTTTTGATAGTATCTTCGGGGAGCAAGATTGAAGCAATGGCGGGTTGAGCATACATGTCTTTGAGCGTATGTGATCCGTAATTGTCATATGAATGCGACCTAATTGGGTCGCATTTTTACTTATTATGAACATGAATCCAAACAGCGCGCCAAGCCAAGCACCATATGCGCGCCATATTTTTATTTGTACAGGTCGCTATTGTGACCCAGAGCGTAAATCGCAGGCACTGTATAATTTGTTGGGACAGAAATTGGGCGAGTTGGGGGACTATGAGAACCCAATTCGTGTCAAACGCGGAATCACACCATGCTTGGGTGTGTGTTATAATGGTCCTCTGTTGGTTGTGTACCCAGAGGGTATTTGGTATCACCATGTGGACGAGTCGATATTAGACCGGATTATTAATGAGCATCTGATTGGTGGTCAGCCTGTCACCGAACATATTTTTCATCAATTGTATGACAACCCTATGCTAGGTCAAGAGCTAGATACTGCTATGTTAGCCCCTGCGGGAGCTAGGTAAATAACCGTGAGTATTCCACGCATCCTGATTGCAGGGCAGTCATCTGGGGTGGGCAAGACGACCATCACATTAGGTATTATCGCTGCGTTGTCTCGACGTGGGTTGCGGGTGCAGCCATTCAAGTGTGGACCCGATTATATCGACCCAACCTATCATACGCTGGCATCGGGTCGCCCCTGTCGCAATTTGGATACGTGGATGTTGACGCCAGAGCAGATGGTTGCCGACTTCAATCGGGCGAGTGTGGGTGCAGATATTGCCGTGATTGAAGGAGTAATGGGGCTGTTTGATGGCAGTAGTTACACCGAGGAAACGGGTTCATCGGCGCATATTGCCAAGCTGATGAGTGCGCCTGTACTGTTGGTGCTAGACATTGGCAAGTTAGCGCGGAGTGCCGGGGCCTTGGCGTTAGGCTATCAACAATTCGACCCAGAACTGAATCTGGCAGGAGTTATCCTCAACCGGGCAGGTTCGGAGAGCCATGCCAATGGATGTGCTGAGGCAATTGACGCGATGACACAGTTGCCGTCGGTTGGCTGGCTATCCAAGCATAGTGGCTTGCATATTCCTGAACGCCATTTGGGGTTGATTCCAACAGATGAGCGCAGTTCGCTGGAGACATTGGTCGATGCGTCGGCAGATGCTGTGGAGGCCACCTTTGATTTGAATCGGATTGTGCAGGTCGCAGGGTGGAAAGGTGGAAGGGTTGAAGGGTGGAAAGGTAGAAGGGTTGAAAGAGAGATAATCCCAAAGCATGTGACGTTGGCGGTGGCGCGGGATGAGTCGTTTTCGGTTTATTATACCGCTGATTATGAATTAATTGCTGAAATTGGCGATTAAGTTAAATAATAT
>JBCCFC010000415.1:0-10012 GCA_039029935.1 Chloroflexota bacterium | reverse complement strand
ATTCCCACCACATCACCCCATGCCCCTACGATTCAATCGGATATTTTATTCTGGGTTCTATTTAACTCCATACCTTAATTTGTCACCATTGGCAAGAAGATTGAGAATGGCTGTGTTTCTGATAACCCCAAAATCACATCATTGGCTGGTCCGCTTACGCTAAAGATGTTGGCCTGAATCGGCCCATATTCTAGCTGAGTACCATCTTCTTCTGTTTCCACCAACCAGTATGTGTAGTTGATAAATGGCAGTGCCGTGGTGTCCACAAAGATGTAGAATCCACCATCTTCACCTTGGTCATCAATCAGGTCTGGTGTCACACGAACAGCATGATCCAGATTCGTATCTGTACTGCGATAGAGGTCAAAGCCAAGCGTGTCTACTTCTGCCCCTGTTACCCATTCAACATTGATACCTTGATCCGTTGCATAGGCAATAAAACTCAGTAAATCAACGCTCGTTGGGAAACATTGTGCGCCATTGGTACAGGCCCCTTGCACTGGCCCATCAACGGTCAGTGGCGCATCATCACGGTTGTTGCTTGGATCAATGTCCGTGTTTGAGCCTTGGATCGTAGCCGTATTTGTATAGGTCGTACCATCTGCAACTTCACCGATAATCCCCGCTGTAAAGGTAATGCGACCACCTGCCCCTGGCCCCAGTGTACCAACGGTCCATGTGATATAGGATGGCCCGTTAGGGATTGTTGTCACCATTGGCGGCCCCAAGCCTGGGTTGGTTTCGGCAGGTTGACCTGTTGGTGAGACACCTGCTGGCAAAATGTCTGTAATTAAAACGTCTTGCGCTGATCCTGAACCAATGTTGGTGTAGGAAAGCACATAGGTAATCAGAATGCCGTTTGGATCATCGTATGTATCCGCAATCATCTTGTCAATTGCCAAATCGGATACGCCGTATCCATTATAGTGGCTGGGGTCAGTGTCGTTGATTGGCTCATCATCAACATTGATGGGTGCAGGAATGTCATAGGTTGCTGTGACAGTGGCTGTATTGGTGTAAGGTTCAGCAATGGCTGTTCCTGTGACGATACAGGTGAACGATGCCCCTGGTGCTAAGAGCTGGCTAAACTCATTGTTTAAATCTGATACACAGACGATGTGATCAGCCAGTGAACCATATTCAAGAATGATTGGACCAATCGGATCATCGTTCAACGCTGTCACAACTAATGTAATATTACCTGTATTGGTGACAACATAGGTCCACACGACATCATCCCCCTCTGGAATGCTTGGCACATCTGGATCATCCCAATTATCGGCATCCGCACCGTTGGTGGCTTTTTCCAGATCAATCTGTGGGTTGATGCCAAAGTAGTGGCTGCCGTCTGTATCTGTAGCCGTGAACTGATAGCCAAAGTGGTCATATGTACCCGTCACAACCGCTGTATTGCTGTAACCTCCAGGCTGAACTGTGCCTACATGTGTACAGGTAGTTGAGTCCCCTGGACCTAATGGCGAATGGGTACAGATTACACCCTCTGGATCGTCAACAATAGAAATATCGGTCAACGACAACGCACTTGAATTGGTGATGATGTAGCTCCATGTGACAGGTAGACCTGCAAGCAATTGCAACTCCCAAGGGCTATCGGCATCATACCCATTGGTCAACTTTTCAATCTCAATCGCTGGGGTGGTGGCGACAATATAATAGCTTTCTTCACCATCATTCACCTCTTCGCCAGCGGGGTCAATTGCGGACACTTCACAGTGTGTACCCACAAGCGTCCCCTCCCCTGCGGACACTGTATCGGTCAACGTACAAGTTAGCGTTGCTCCTGGTGCTAGCTCATTTGATGGGAAGCCAGCCTGTGACAGACAGTCACTCAGCACATCATTATTGGTTACGCTCCGTGCAATCACAACAGGTGAACTGAGCAGCGTCTCCAATTCGAGCGTGACATTGCCCGTATTGATGATTTCATAGGTGGTCGAAATAATCTCGCCAATCGGAATGTGTGGCAAATTTTCGGATAGATCAGATTCATAGCCGTTGACTGTTTTATTGAGAACAATGCCTGGGTCCGTGCCAAAATAATGGCTTGGGTCACTGGCCGTAAACACGGGTGAGCCGTTCAAATACGTTGATGTGACAACAACCGTATTACTATATTGACCTGCAATCGCAAACCCACTGGCTGTACAGGTAAATGTGCCACCCGCCTCTAGTGACGCAGGATGTTCCCCATCATCTTGGTCGTATGGTGGACAGTTTAGTATGACACTATTGTCACTATCAACGATATCATTGATGACCAAATCAACATCGCTCATATTTGTCACTGTATAAAGCCATGTAACCGTCATGCCTTCACCAATAAAAACACCAGGGGCCGTGTCTGCATCCACACCATTGGTCGATTTCTCAATATCAATTGGTGTCACCTTATCTGCTACAAAGTCAACCATGCCTGCATCCAAATCAAGGAATACATCATCATTATCAATTGTGAATGCATGGGTTTGCCCCTTGAGTGGATCATCCCCTTTGGCATCGCTGTCCTTAGTAGGATCGTAGGGATCCCCTTGATCCTCTAGTGTATACACATAGTTTGGTCCCGGCAAGGTGAATTCGATGATATAAGTTCCTGGTGTAACATCTGTAAATACATAGTGACCGTTGATATCGGTTGTTGTACTCATGACAACACCAACAAACGCCTGTAATAGCGCTACTTGGACATTTGCAATACCTGGCTCGGTTGAATCCTGAATGCCATCGCCATCCTCGTCTTCCCAAACACAATTGCCAATCGCATTGGTTGTATATGTTGGTAGAATATTGACACACGATGCTGTTGATTGCTGTGTGATTGCCGTATGCGACACCGCTAAGTCAGCCGCCTGTACATCCTGTGATGTCATAAGCATCGACAACGCCAATGCAGCCACAAATGTGAGCAAGCATTTTATGAATGAGTAAGATATACGCATTCTATCTCTCCTTATTTTGTTTTGTTCATCACAAAGAAGCATGCACGCACAATAATTTTTCTCCAGCAAAATCCTTGATGTACACTTCGTTTGAGTGAACCCTTTTCAGTTATTTAAATTTCTGATTTGACTCAGTATTGGGTGGTTGGATTTAGGTATTGAAATCCCTTCATGTACTCATAGCTTACAAAATGTAAAGAGTTTAGTGGTATATGATTGATGGCATTGTAATGATAACGGTACAGCGGCGTAAAGAGAATTAATTATCAAAAGCATCATCAAATGAACGAGACAATTTTGGCATTGGTTCCAGCACAAAGGTAGTAAGTATATCTAGTATATTTGTTGTAGAATGCCAAGATTTTTGACAAATTTGAACTAAGCACAATTTAGGGACGCAACTTCATTTTGTTTTTTCGTTAAGTTTCGATCATAATAACTAGGTTACAAATTCGTCACCTCTGTAAGGTGGCAAAAGAAATAAACGATTTGCCAAACTGGTGATGACCGTTGTACCATCTACACCATAGAGTTGTTATTTTTTTGACTCAAGACGAACGAGTATGAGTCCAAACACATGCAGGAAGCTTATTTGTGTACCAAAGATTTGAAAACCGTATTGAACGATTACAACAAAATGGACAAGCGTATTTATTGAGTGGTGGAAAAAAAGGTGTGGAGAAAGAGAGTCTACGTGTCTCGTCTCAGGGCATTCTGTCACAAACGAAACACCCCTTCGTATTAGGCTCAACCTTGACCAATCCCTATATTACGACTGACTATTCCGAAGCATTGTTGGAGCTAATTACACCGCCATTTGAGGATGTGATGGATACAATGAATTTCATGCAGGCTATTCATCAATTTATCTATGCTAATGTCCATGATGAATTATTGTGGAATACAAGTATGCCTTGTATTGTTGACGGAGAAAAAAGTATTCGGATTGCTGAATTTGGTTCGTCCCATATCGGGATGATGAAGCACATCTATCGTCGTGGGCTGGCGGTTCGTTATGGACGGATTATGCAGGCCATCAGCGGTGTGCATTTCAACTACTCTGTCCCGATAGAATTTTGGCCTGCTTTTCAACAGATAGACGAAGACACGCAACCACTGCAATCGTTTATCAACAACGCTTATTTTGGATTGGCACGTAATGTATTACGCTATCAATGGTTGCTGACCTATTTGTTTGGCAATTCGCCAGCACTGTGTAAATCCTTTATGGATGGGCAGGACACGTCGTTTCAATCGTTTGACGCCAGCACCTACTATGAGCCTTATGCGGCCTCGCTACGGGTTAGTGACATTGGTTATACCAATCGGGATACACCAGGGCTAGATATTTCCTATGACAATTTAGATACCTATGTGCGTGGACTCATTCATGCCATTGAGACACCGTACCAACCGTTTGTCGATAAAGGAATCATGATTGATGGTGAGTATTGGCAACTCAACGGAAATATTCTTCAAATTGAAAATGAATACTACAGTGCTGTGCGACCAAAGCAGCCGATACGCTCTGGTGAACGACCAAGCAATGCCCTGAGTGAGCGTGGTGTGATGTATGTAGAAATCCGTGTGCTAGACATAGATACATTCTCACCCATCGGGGTCAACGAGATGCAGTTGCGATTTATGGAAGCGTTTGCGCTCTTTTGTCTGCTGCAAGAGAGTACACCCATTGATGCGAAGGAGGAGCGTGATTACTTATATAACCAGCAGCAGATTGCAAATGTTGGTCGTATGCCCGGGTTGATGTTGCGTACACAGGGGCAAGAGGTATCATTGGTTTCATGGGCGATGGATATCATGACGCAGCTAGAACCCATCTGCGAAGCACTCGACCAAACCGAGGGGCAAAGAGGAAACCTGCACAAACCTTACCAAACAGCGTTGGCCCATCAGAAGCAGCTTATTGGACAGCCTGAGTTGACACCCTCAGCCCGCATGTTGGATGAAATGAAACAGGCAAACGAAACCTTTGCGACCTATGCATTGCGTAAATCGCGCGAACATCAAGCTACCTTACAAAATGAGCCGATGACCAATGAGTCGATTGAAAAGACAATGTTGCTATTAGAAGAAGAGGCTATTGCGTCGATAGAGAAGCAGCGTGAAATGGAAGCGAATGAGACGCTTTCGTTTGAAGAGTATTTAGTGGCGTATTTTGCAAAGTAGTGAGTAGAAGTAATCAGATGGTTCTAATGTTTTTCAATGCATTAGAACCATCTAGCAGATTTTGTTCTTAGTCAGGAATCGTATCTGGATCAACCCCCAAAGAGCGTAGATAGTCAAGGAGACGTTGATTTTTCGCATCCGATTCACTTGCCCGTTGCGCCTCAGCCTCAGCCCGTTGTGCCTCAGCCTCAGCCCGTTGTGTCTCAGCCTCAGCCCGTTGCGCCTCAGCCTCAGCCCGTTGCATCTCAGCGTCAGCCCGTTGTGCCTCAGTCTCAGCCCGTTGTGCCTCAGCCTCAGCCCGTTGCGCCTCAGTCTCAGCCCGTTGCGCCTCAGCCTCAGATTTCCGCTTTTCTTCTTCCAAAGCCTGCTCAACGCGTTCCTTTTCCAATCGCATCAAACGAAGAGCTTCATCATGTTCAAGAACCGCGCTGCCATCGGGATGGTAGCAGACTACATCACCATCATCTAGCCCCAGCCATAATCCAACAGGTTCCATCCACAACCAACCTTGTTCGTTGGCCTCAATCGTGGCGTAGTAAACGAACTCATCGTCAATGATGAGTTCATACCCATAAATTTGGCGTTCTTCACCGCGTGGTGGAACCAAATCAACGATAAAGTAGTAAGGAATACGCGCTTGGCGCATCAACTCCAGCTTATCATCAAAATCTTGGTTACGTGTACTGGGAGAGGTGACCTCAAGCACCAGTTCTGGTGCATCCCCATCCTGACCAACAATATAAGTACCCTTGTATTCTTTGGTCGTTACGCTCGTATTTTTAATGACAGTAATGTCTGGACCAATGGGTTCAACCCCCGGAAGACCCAAATCCATGCGAACATCATAGGTGATAACTCCCGGTGGGCGTTGAATTTGTGGTCTGAACGCAAATTTAACATAATAGCATGATTCGTCGTGACCGAAGTGTTGCACTCTAAAATCCTCTTCTTGTGGATGGAGCAAGTCCCTCAATGTTAATGGTATTCGCTCGTTGATAATGGAACCGTCAGCAGCTATTTTTTTGACATAACGCCATCCATAACGAAATGGGTCGTCGTCTTGATTCTTTTCATGATCATCTGAGACGTTACTATTTGGCTTGACGCCATTCCCATGTTTACCATTGTTTGAGATGGAAACTTGATAATCATCTACGGAATCAATAACGAGGGGCGTCGAGTCTATGGCAACATCTGACGGTACGGCACTCTTTGTTGTTTTTTGCTTTTCCGAAATGCTCACGTGTATGCGCCTCCTAATTTTTTATTACGTCAAACACAAAACAGATGTTCATGAATTATACCAAACCCATGAACATCTGTAAAATGAATATCAACATCATACACTAAGACCATTCCACAAAATAAAATGCCTACTCCAATCCGCACTAGAGAGTGCTAGCTCCGCGTTGGAGTGGGCATTTTATTTTTGTGGACTAGCCTAAAATGGTGTACGCCGTTGTTCAACCATCTGTTCGACAGCCTCAACCACGCGGTCGGCCAACCGCTCACCAGCAAAATTGCTGGCTTCCTGAATCCCTGTCGGTGAAGTCACGTTTACTTCCACCAAATACTTACCAATGACATCAATGCCAACAAAGTACAGTCCCAATGCTTTCAGGTGAGGACTGAGTGTGGCAACCAGCTCTAGGTCACGTTCTGTAACCAGTGCTTCCTGAGCACTGCCACCAGCAAAGAAGTTGTTGCGATGGTCGTCTTCATTGTGTACACGCAACACTGCACCCAAGTATTCACCATTGAGAATTAATACACGCTTATCACCTATCTTGGCCTCTGGCAGATATTGTTGGAGGATAATTTCGTGACGTCCATTGTCTGTCAGCACTTCAAAGGTCACGTTGAGATTGCTTCCCCCTTTATGCAAATGAAAGACTGCGGTGCCACCATGCCCATCCGTCGGCTTGGCGATGATTTCACCTTCCTGCTCTAAAAAGGCCAGAAAGTCTTGCTTGTGGCGCGTGACCACTGTACGTGGAATGATGTCGGTGAACTGGGTCGCCCACAGCTTTTCGTTGACTGTGCGTATACCTGATGGCTTATTGAGAACCACGACACGCGCTGGTAGACGGTCGAGAAACCACGTATTGTTGAGATACTCCACATTGAAGGGTGGGTCAGGTCGGATGAACACCGCGTCGATCTCATCACCCGTTAGAATCATCTCGTCACCCAATGGCAGTGGGTCTGCTGGAACCCGCTGTGGGGTTGTGGGGTAGACACGGAAAACCACGCTCCCCTGATTTGATGTAATGTTGCCTTTGGGCAAATAGTAAACTTCATGACCACGCTCATGCGCACTTTCCATAAACGCAAACGATGTATCTTTTTTGATATTGACCGTACTTGGTGGGTCCATCAAAAAGAGGAACTTCATATTGCACCTCAGCTTTGTTGATAATGAATTATGATATAATGAAAAAGCGTTCAGCTAATCAGCCGTCAGCGTTCAGCCAGAATCTAATCGTGTTTCTTGGCTGATTTTATACTTTCCTATACTAAAATGTATGCGGAACTTATTGTACCGCAAAAAGCATTTACTGAAAATAAAACTATTATCAAAAAGAGATGGAGAACCATGACAGCAAGCCAAGAAAACACACCTATTGCACAGCCATTAGAATTGATGACGGACGTGGTGCGATCAGAATGGATTGATTATAACAATCATTTGAATGATGGATTTTATGTGGTGGCACTGGGATATGTCACCGATGCTTTTATGATTCATATCGGTATTGATGAACCCTACCGTACAAGCACTCAATGCACAGCGTATACCGCAGAACTGCACATTAATTATATCCAAGAATTGCCTGTCCATGCCCCAATACGTTACACCACACAATTACTTGGCTATGATACGAAGAAATTTCACATCTTTCATCATATGTATCACGCCACTGAAGGCTATCTGGCGGCAACGAATGAGATTATGTTACTTCATGTCGATCAGTCCATCGGTCGTGTTGTCCCCATGCCAGCGACAATGGTTGATACATTGGCAGAAATTTATGAAACACATGCAACGTTGCCCATTCCAGCGCAGGTTGGGAGTCAAATTCGGATGAAGCGGAGGTAATGGAAAATTGAAAATCGACAGTGGAAAATTGAAAATTGACAGTGCAAAATTGAAAGTGGAACAGGAAGAAGAGGAATCCATCGAACTCAAACGGGATATCGCCGAAAACACGGACACAGTGCAGCTACTGCGGACTGTAATTGATATGATCAAGGCGCATGTGTTTGTCAAGGATACAGAACGTCGCTTTATCTTGTCGAATCTGGCACATGCGCAAAGTTTGGGCAAAGAATCGCCATCGGAGGTGATTGGGTTGCGTGATGAAGATTTCCCACACCCATCGGAGCGAGTTGCGCAGTATAAAAAAAATGATTTGCATGTGTTAGAGACAGGGGCATCGCTCTATAATTTGCCATCCATCTTTTATAACAGCAAAGGGGAGGTCAGCAAAAGGCTCGTCTCAAAAATCCCCTATTACAGTGATGATGGTGACATCATCGGGTTGATTGGCGTCAACCGGCAGGTGTTGACTGATGAGATTGCGGTCCGCGAGCGTGAACACTTTTTTGATTTAACCCTTGATTTATTTTGCATTACCGATATCAAAGGCTTTTTCCGACACATGAATGCTGCCGCATGGATGGAGGCTTTAGGGTATACGATGGCGGATATGATGGCGGAATCTAGTCTGGCCTTTATCCATCCAGATGATAAACAAGAAGCACTGAAGCAATATCAGGACATGATTGCAACAAGGAAACGCACCTTGTTTGAATCTCGTGTGCGCTGTAAAGATGGCACTTACATTTGGCTGCGTTGGAACGCTGTGTACGATGGACAAACGGACAGCATTTATGCGATTGCCCGCGATGTCACGTGGCGTAAAGAGATAGAAAGCGAATGGTCACAACAACAACTACAGCTAGAGCAGATGGTTGCAGAGCGGACAGCCGAATTGCAAGCGGCCAATGCACAGCTTAAGCAAGAGATTGCAGAACGCCAGCTCACCGAAGAAGCACTGCGTATGGCTCATACCGAGCTAGAAGAAAAAGCCACTGACCTTGAGGCAGCAAATCAAGAATTGGCGCAGTACACTTATGTCGTTTCACATGACATCAAAGCCCCGCTGCGCGCTATCCACAACTATGCCGAATTTTTGAGTGAAGATTTGGCTGGAACATTGGACGAAGAGCAAGAAGAGTATCTTTCAGGGTTGACAGAATCCGTACAGGATGCACAGGAACTTGTCGATGATCTGCTAACGTTATCTCGAATAGGTCGTAACGAATCAAGGCCGGAACCTGTTCATCTTGGGAACCTCCTGCATGAGTTGATTGGAACTCTTAATTTTGCCAATTTCAGTGAAAATGGGAATGATAGTGACGTAGATATCGATATCACGTCGACCTGGCCTCTGTTTGAATCGCAGCCATTTCTCTTGCGCCAGATATTCCAAAATCTCATCCAAAACAGTCTTAAGTTTAACATTTCTGCAACAAAACAAGTAGCGATTGGATGGCGTCTGCTAGAATCAAATGATATTGAAATTTTTGTACGTGACAATGGGATCGGTATTGACGCCAAATATCATACCAAAATTTTTGGTATTTTTCAGCGTCTACATACCCATGACGAATATGAAGGCACAGGCATTGGGCTGGCGATTGTCCAAAAAGCAACTGAAAAATTGCACGGCAAAATTCGTGTCGAGTCTGCTTCTGGCAAGGGGTCTACGTTTTTTATTACATTACCGGGTGTTATATCTGCATAGGGACAGAGGAGAGTATCGCAGGTTGACTACCTGCGTCACAGATAACCAATCTGTGAT
>JBCCFC010000414.1:0-10012 GCA_039029935.1 Chloroflexota bacterium | reverse complement strand
GGTATTTTTTTTTTTTTCAAAAAAAAAACATCCCCCCATACCGCCTCATGCCCCTACTGAATACTCAATTTCTATGGAATCGTATAACTATCTCACTCACATAGACGTTTCATCTGCTCCGCCGTCATCAACAACGTCTCCCAATCGTCTATATAGGAATTGTAGGCAAGATGATCGAGGCCGATATGTAGATAGCACACTTTCAGTCGTTGTTCTTGGTTCTCTGGGCGATAACCGACACTTTGCCACTGCTGCTCTAGCTCTGCTCGCAGATAGGGAACATCCAAGTTGGTCATCCAGGGTTCCCAGAACTCAAACCACGCTAGTTCATACAGGTGGTCGCCATAAATCGAGCAGCCCCAATCAAAGATGCCGGAAAGTTTATCGCCCTCGACCAAGGCATTGCGATTGATGAGATCATTGTGTAGAAGGGAGCGCGGAATATCGTCCCGAACGAATTCTTCTAGACGCCTGTACCCCCAGATAAAGGCTTCTTCGCCCGCTGGTGAATACATCCGCATCTTGTTTCGCCAGCCATAGGTGCGGTGGCTAGGGGTGTCATTATCCACGCCCAGTACATGCTCGGACCATGTTGCACATGGTGCGTTGCCATCTCGCCCCCAGCCCCCAATGCCTTTTGAGTGCGACAGGTCAACCGTGCGCATTGTCTCCATTGCCGCCACCAGCGATGGTACAATCGTCCGCCATTGCTCTGTGTGGACACTCTCAAGCGGTTCCCCATAGACACGTGTGGATATGGCATAGTAGCCATCAAATGCCGCGCCGATTTCCAACACTTTTGGAATGGGCAGTGTGGGGGTTGCATATTGATAGGCGCGTTTATCATTTTCAAAATCATCAACATACTTGCCAAATCGAATCACAAGATCATCGTCGATATCATTTCCGGTCTTGCGAAAGCCAAAGCAGCGTGACCATGCCCCCTCGCCCACAAGTGTTACATCATCCGCGTTGACGGCAAACTTTTCATCCAGAAATGTTTGGGCCTGTTCAAGCGTGACAAATTTTTCACTCATTGGGAGTATCCTGCATACTCTGCGCATCCACAAACTTGATCCACACCAAAACGCCGTAGAGGACGGGCGTCAGCAGCATCGCCACCAACGCCACCAGCATAGCAATTGTGTTGAGTTGGGTAAACCCTAGCCCAGCGGTGAGTAGCCCAAAGACAATAAGCAGATATGAGCCGCGCATGACGTAGGGACGGATAGTCGCCCGATAGTCTATTGTTTGGATAATCATGGCAATACAGATCAATGTGATACCCACTGCCCCAACCAATAACCAACGTACATCGCCTGGCAGCGGCTCGCCAGCATGTTCGACAACATTGAGGATAGCCGCACCAGTAGCGGTAATGCCCGTCGCCACGGGTAGATGTAAAAACATCCAGCTCATCATCGATCCCATCGTCTGTTTCGGGTCTCGACGCGACGCAAAATCAAAGTAAACCCACCATAGGCCAAAGGCAATCATCATGCCCAATGCCGCAATAATACCCGCCTCCCACGTGAGATGATGATGTTCGGCCAGACCGTTGACGACGCCGATAATCACTTCTCCCAATACGATGATCGTAAAGAGGCCAAACCGCTCCACAGCAGAGGGGGTGATGCGAATGAGAGAAACTTCACGTCGTACCCGTTCATCTGACCGTAACAGATTTAACTGTGGCACAACCAAATCTAAGACTATCGCAATCACCCAGATATAGAATCGCCAAGGGGCTGGCACAAAAATTGAGACGACAAAAAGAATTGTGGTGAGTAAAAAGACAATCGTATAGGGAACAGACAGCGGTCGATGATCTGGGTCATGAACACCCGTGCGCCACCAAAGGTAGCACAATATTAGCTGAAAGGCGGCAAAGGAGAGCGCAAACCCGGTTGACCCGTCTCCCATTGCATTATGTGCAAAGACGGCCATCGCTGCCACCGTAAACATTTGCATAAAGGTGAATATCCGTGTACGGATATCATTGTTGCCATGAAAATCATGATACATGGTTCCGTTCAGCCATGCCCACCACACAATGGCAAAGAGGAAGACAAAAATCCCCATGTCTGCGAAGGAGACATGCGCAGCCAACGCGTGGGATAGCTGTGCGATAATGGCGACATAGACGAGATCATAGAAAAGCTCTAAAAATGAGACTGTACGTTCTTCTTCATCTTCTGTATTTGCTCGGCGTGGCACTTGCCACCAACTGCGAAATCGAATTCGTTCTAACATGTTTTTGTTTCTTTCTATTTATTGTTTTATGTTGATACTGTATTTTATTGACTGTGAATGAATAAATAACTAGACTAGATAAATAATATGATGCCTTGTTCTTTCTTGTCAAACTTTAGGCGTGGTTGGTCGTTGGTGATTTGTGGATATGGTATAATTATCAGGGTAATCTCAGATTGTACCGATACAACCCAATTTTTGGTATTGGTCATGGTTTCCGGATGACACCATGACCAACGTCAAATTTTTAACTTCATGCTGTATACGATTGGAGGTTTAGCCATGCTAACATTTAATGCCTATGGACCAGTGGATGAAAGACGTCATTACCATGTACCCCGTACCGAACTGATTAATCAAGCCTTTAACGAGGTTTTGGGAAGATCCCCTCAATACGGTGGTCACTACATCACTGTGTGGGCACCGCGCCAAGCGGGAAAAACATGGGTACTACAAAATGTACTATGGCGCATCCGCGAGAATGCTGATTATGACTGGATTGATGCCGTTAAGGTCAATTTGCAAGACTTAAAATTGTTTAGCGATGCCAATGAGGTTGCTGGCATCATTACGTCACGAATTTTTACAGAGTTAGGCATTGATAAAAAACAATTCCCTCTGCCCAAAGACCTCAATGAGTTTAGTGAGATATTCACCCGTGCCGTCCTAAAAAAACCGCTCATTTTGATCATGGATGAATTTGACGCATTACAGCCACAGATCATCGCAGCCATTGCTGGTGTTCTCCGCAATATCTACATTCATCGTGGTGAACAACGCCATAAAACGACCGCTGAAAAATATTATTTACTTCATGGTGTTGCGCTTATTGGTGTACGTAGTGTCCTTGGCATTGAGAATAAAAGCAGCTCACCTTTCAACACACAACGTAGTGTTCAGATCCCCAATTTGACCTACGCTGAAGTTATCGACCTATTTCGTCAATACATGGACGCCAGTGGGCAAATCGTTAAGCAGGATGTCATCGACCGCCTCTATTACGAGGTACTAGGTCAACCTGGGTTGACTTGTTGGTTTGGTGAATTGTTGACGGAGAAATTTAATACAAAACCAGACCAGCCTATCACAATGGAAGAATTTGAGGATACGTATGGAGAGGCACGGGATGCACAGCCCAATGCCAATATTACCAATTTGATTGAAAAAGCGCATGAGCCGGAATACAAAGAACGCGTCATGCAACTCTTCCAAACCAGTGACAAGGTTCGTTTTAGTTTTGATGACAAACAACTCAATTTTCTCTATATGAATGGGGTTATTGATTATGAAACGGAAGGTCATCATCGGTATGTAAAATTTCCCAATCCATTTATCCACAAACGCCTATTCAACTCATTTGCGACAGAGATGTTTGGCCGTCTAGGGCTTCTCCATGATCCCTTTATTGAGATGGATGACATCATCACCGAAACATCTCTCAATGTCCCTAATATTTTGCGTTTATATGAAGGCTACCTCCAAAAGAATCGTCAACAGATTCTAAAGGATGCTCCTTTACGCGCCGACTTGCATGTTCACGAAGCCGTCTTCCACTTTCACCTGTTTAAATACCTGCTTGACTTTATGCAGCCCAAGGGTGGCAACGTTGTCCCCGAATTCCCTACAGGCAATGGTCAGATTGATTTGCTGATCCACCACGCAGAGCAAATTTATGGACTGGAGGTCAAGAGTTTTAGTGGGCAATATGAGTATCGACAAGCACTTGTGCAGACGGCAAAATATGCCAAGAAAATGGGGTGGGCGACGGTGTGGCTGGTCTTTTTTACCGAGCAGATTGATGACAAGAATCGGGCGAAGTATGAAGTGATCTATCGTGATGATGAGCGTGATGTTGTGGTAGAGATAGTTTTTGTGCAGACGGGTTGATTGTGACAGAAAAGAGTATCGCTTATGAAATCATTTTCATATTGGTTGGCGCAAATACAATCAGTTCATCATCTTTTTGGATTGTTTCATTGGCAACGGGTGTGTAGGTAAATTTGCCATCACGCCAAATCGCAAGAACCACTGTATGGTGATCATCACGTAGCTGGACAACGCTTTGCCCAACCCATTCAGGATGGTCTGCAACAGAAAACTGCTGCACATCATGATGTGCTTCTTGCGTGATAATACAGTCTCGCCAAAATTCACTCAGTCGCGGACTCATCATCCAGAGATGGAGTTGCATCCCACTGGCTTTCTCTGGGAAAATTAGTTGATTCGCCCCTGCCACTTGCAGCTTGGGACCATTTTTATCATCATGGACCAGCGAAAGAATGCGCAAATCGGGGTTGCCCATTTGTGCAGACAATGCCCGTGCGCTCACAACGGCAAAGAGGTTGCGCTCATCGCTCCCCAGAGCGGCCGCAACCCCTTTCGCACGTTCGATACCCGCAGCAATCAATGTACTATCATCTGTGGGGTCCGCCTGCAAATAGGGGACATCCACACGCTTGGTCAATTCCTCCAGCGAGAGCAGTTCATCTTCAGTCACATCGACCGCTTGGGTCATATCCTGATAATGACCATATCGCTTCATCAGATAATCATGATTGAGATAGAGCAACGCTCGTCGTAGCGTGTTCTCATCCTGCTCGACCAAAATAAAGGGCTGGTTGGCGCGTTGATAGAAAAAGGCAGCTTTACGCCCAATGGTGTTGCCGCCACAGATAATGACATGATCGTTCAAATTGGCAATTTTTTCCATACGTCGCTCCTGAATATGACGCTGAACCCGTTCACTTTCCCATTGGATGACCTCGGCGGCGAGGGTGGAGATTGCATAACTCGCCAGCCCAATCGCACCCAAGGTAAAAAAGACCGCAAAAATGCGACCACCAAAGGTCTGTGGCGAGAGATCACCATAGCCCACCGTTGTCACCGTAATGATGGTGGCATAGAGGGAATTTGCCAGCGTCCATCCCTCTAACCACGCATAGACAAAGGTTCCAATCACAATGAGGATGGCAATGGGAATGGTGGATAAGGCAAGATTTGATTGGGAGAGTCGCTGTATCAATGGGAAAAGTCGTCGATTAAGAAATGATAGCCGCCAGAACATGGTTGCATTCCTTCATACCCCTACTGGGTAATTCTTCATATTACCGAGCAGGTTTTACCCAAATATCACGCTCATGCATCAACGCAATCTGTTTCTCAATCACTTGCTCTCGGTACTCATCATGCTTCATCGGCTCGCGGTCCAGATACAAATTTTTGGGATAAATCGGTTCTTCATAGAGCATCTGATAGAGTTCTGTCCGAATATCCTTCATCCAGTTGTCCCACTGTGCCCTCGCACGATGGTCACGCATTGCTTCAATGTCAATCACACCACTGCAATAGGTCGAGCCAGCCCCGTAGTCCTGTCGTCCTACAATTTGCCCTTTGTAGTTGATGATATATGAGCGTCCGCCAAAGCAATCAATCGGTGTGTCGCTGTCTGGATAGAGATAGTATGTCCCCATATTTGGCGCAACGAGATACATGTTGTTGTCGAGGGCACGGGCACGGCTCTGAATCTCAAACATGTCATTGCCCGTCGCTGGATGTGGATACGATGCCCGATAGACGACCTCGGCCCCATTCATGGCTAAGGCACGTGCATTCTCTGGGTAGGAGCCTTCATTTGCCATCATGATCCCCAGACGACCAATCTCCGTATCCACTACAGGCCAGAACGCATCCAGTGTACGGCCATATTTCTCGATCCACCAATCGTAGATGTCATGTGGACAGACGGAATGTTCCACAGGGAAAAGCGGTGACACCTTATAATGCTGGAGAATCACTTCACCATTGGGGTCGATGATAAACCCAACATTAAAAAAGCGGTCCGGCCAATCTGGATGACGGGCTTTGGCTTGCCCCATAATAAAGGCGTTGTATTGTTTGGCGAGCTTACCAATCTCGTCGGTTTCCTTGCCCGGAATATCAATCGCACAGGTTCTGGCAAAATCAGCATGATCCACATCCAATACTTCGTCGTTAAAGGCTTGAAGCGCACCCTCTGGTGCCGCAATCAAGCGAACGGGCAAATCGAGGCTAGAAAGCCATGCTGCCGCTTTGACAAGGTGTGTCATGTGTTCAATATTGATCATGATGTCGTCCCGTGTACGAACGCCACGCACCGTTGGAATCAGACCCACAGCCGTATATGGTTTAATCATTTGGTATCTCCTTTGTGTGTAAGTTATGTATATAGGTAAAATCAAACATACCGACATTGACTGTTAAAGAAATGATAGATGTCTCCATCCCAATTGTCAAGATTGATGGGAGCGGTAGTGATTGTTGATGAAGGAACAAGGTCAAATATCTTGTGCAGTTTTGCGTTTAAGTCTGTATGAAATAAATTTTGACAAAGATTCCTTTAATGGATTAAACTTATAGAAGTTGATTATTTTTGTATCTGTTCAAACAATAGGGAGGGAGATTGTGATAACAGATGTTTTTGAGCAAAACCTTACTGACGTTCTTGAATACAAACAGAATTTACCCGCTGAAGATGTTCGTAGACGTATTGTTTTATTTCAATTAACTGATGACTGGGCTGCGGATGTTCAAAAAGGATTGTTGCGCGAAAACCATGCTGTCTTGGTCCGTTCACAGTTAAATCAATTATGTGAATATTACTCACTCGCAGACCAAGACGAGAAGGCAGAACTCGCCATTACCTTATACAATACTACTTTTTTTGCGGAGAGCGAGGGATTAACGGTTGATCAGATTTATTTGATACAGCTTGTTTTGACCTATTTTCTGCGAGTTGAGCTTACGCAAGATGACATAAAAGAGTGTACATTAAAGTTGTATGATGCAGGTATTCAGATACTACCACCCATGCCAAACTTTGAAGAATTTTTAGCCTTATCTGGGGAATAAGCCAAAATCGGCATAAACTGATGCAAGCCAATACTCTATATCTTGATACAACCATACAGGTTAGCAAGCTATTTGCACCCCATACAATTCGTTCACAAATTCTACAGCGCATTGACCAAAATCACTGTGTCGTTTCGCGTTATGTGCGTATGGAGTATATGCGCTGGTTAGAACCGTGTATTCATCTACAGACGCTTCTCCAAGAAGAAATTGCAAACAATCCTTTGACCGCCATAAGTGAGGTCCAGGCACGTGTTCTATTAATCTATGGCCGAAAGCAGAAAAAAATGCATTCCATCCTCATGTGGCTCTCTCGTTATCAGAACAGCCAAGATGCACATGGCATTCTCTCTAATCTCAACAGCCTTATTAAAGATAAATTTCGTACCCTTTTTGACAAAGATGTCACCGAATTACCTGATTCAATTGGTTGCCCATTGATGGACCTCCGCGCTATCCCGCATGACACAGGCTACCGTCTCGATCCAGATATTCCCTATCGTAAAGGGGAAATGCCCTGTCACATTGTCGATTTTTTACAGGAGCATCGCAAGCAATTAGAGGCACTTGTCCCTGCATTGGGTGATGGTTATCCTAAATTAGCGGATGCATGTCAACGGGTTTTGGCAAATCCAACAGATGCACAAGGGAATACCTGCAAGACATTGGCAGACGTGATTATCGCCTTGCAAACACCTGCGGATGCCATTTTGTGGACAACGGATGCTAGTTTTGATGTGATTTGTCCTGTGTTGGGGATTGAGCATATTCGAGAGCCATTGCGATAAATTGGATGTTGGTCATTATTTCGACCAACAGTGTCGGGTGATTGATTGTCAAGACCAGTATCCTTGACAAAATTCTGGCTGGCGTTCTTGGGTATAAACAAAATTTATCCACTGAAGATATTGATAGATGTATTATTTTGCGCTTAATATTGATCAAATGTTTAATACTATTTACATTCTCTAGCCTCTTCAAATTCTTTTACTATATCTATAGTGCCTAAAAATGGAATTAACTCTCCGTCTAAATAGATACCTTGAGAATCAAAATAAATATTTGGTTCAAGTTGAGAAAATTTTAAGTTGATTTTGTCGAATACTTGTTGACCAAGCCACAGATAATTCTTAGTTGAAACCATCCTTCTTATGTAGAGAAAATAATATTCTTCAGGTACAAATAATAGAAAAGATTTATTTGCTCGTTTATCATACCCCCATACTGCACTCTTGTAGTACGATACCCATCTGTAATTCTCTTCATCAATTTCACATACAATCGCTGAGTTTGATGGCAATGGACCCTCTCGTTTGTGCAAAATTACCTCCCCCTCCTTAAACCCCTTTCCATTATTTTGTATCCAGATCAAATATTCTTGCTGCGAAATTGTTTTAGGCGCATCAAGGTCTAATAAGTTGTTGACTTTTGTATATACCCAATTTCGCATAATCTCAGGCATTCCCGATGGAATATGAACATCAGGATAAGGTTCTCCATGCATCCCATCTCCTCTTACGGTGTAAATATGTTCATTGGCAGTAGAATAAATTGTGATTCCAAAGGAATAAGCTGCATTGCCAGCAAAATAATCAAACCCAAAAATTTCCATTTTCCCATCATTTTCTATATCGACAACGCCTGCTAGTCGACTTGCTAATTGCTTATAAAATTCTGAATTTTGACTAGGATCATCCGACATAGGGTACCACCAGTCCTCCACAGTCATACTAAACGGTCGTAATGAGTAAAGCTCATTAATTCCTTCTAAAATAGCTATATGTGTACCGGTTTCAATCTGTCTTGAGTTTGAGAATTCATATGCAAGTATAAAATCAGTAGTCGATTCTGTATTTACGAACGGAATGGCAACTTTTATAGTAAGCGTTCACCTCCCCCGTCGGCTGAGCTTGTCGAAGCTGAGTGCCCCCCTTCGACAAGCTCAGGGGGCTGAACGGTTACCTTTTATATCAGGACCCAGTTGCGCTTTGGCAATACGTAGTGCCTCCTGTGATGATAGTTTAGGGTGCAATCTCTATTACACGCAGTAGGCCGAAAAAAGTATGAAATACGGAAAAAATTTTGCAGAGATAGCAAGTGGCGAAATGGCGGCGAATCCAGTGGTACTCACGGTGGTGAGAACGGCTAAATACACCAGATTTCAGAGCTATTTCGCTAACATGCACTCAAATGGCATTTTTACTGTCTACTGCGTCTTTTTTCCCGTATTTTCGGCTTCTACCAGAGGTAGAACCCTACTGCGTGTAATCCCTGATGATTATCATGATTTTGACTTGTACTGGTATTGGTTTGACTTATAGGTCCCTGTGACGAAGATATTGGTACTATACTTTCTTCACTAGCTACTCCATTATTCTCTGTGATTGGTGCTTCAGTATTTTTTTCAATTGGTTGTATAGTCTGATACAGAGTTATAGTTATCAAACATACAAGCAAGACAACAATCAACACTATTACCAAATGAGGAATAGATAGGTTAATATTTTGGGTAATATTGCTCCCAATAGCAACACCTGTATTATTTTTGATATCGCCTGTCTTGATACTTTCTTCGTTAGACTTCGTTGATAGGATTGTTTGTTCTGAATTGGATTTATTTTGGTTTTCGAGCATGATATTTTTTGAGTAAGTTATGGATTTATAAGTGAGCTAGTCGATTACATCGAACACAGTGGTTCTGCGGATATATAAGTATGGTATGCAAGTATATAATAGCAACGCAAAACAAAAAAGGCAAAAGTCACACATGGGTAAAGCCCACCGCCCTAGAAGGACGATCTACGAGCAATGATCACCTCAGACGTAGCCCGTCGGCACCCAAAGGGTTCCCGCCTCTGGGCCTAGGCGGGGT